>CAYSMU010000329.1:0-4232 GCA_964432145.1 uncultured Chloracidobacterium sp. | reverse complement strand
TATCGAACCTACAAGATTCAAGATCGGTATCGTCGGCTCGGGCCCGGCCGGAATGGCCTGCGCGGCTGACATGGCAAAAGCGGGATGTGAAGTCACTGTTTTTGAGGCGTTTCACGAACCCGGGGGCGTGCTCAGGTACGTGATCCCGGATTTCCGGCTTCCAAATTCTGTCGTCGATGCCGAGATCGAAAAGCTCGAAGAATTGGGCGTACAATTCGAGTGTAATACTCTTGTCGGCCGGCTCTTCACGATCGAACAGATGATCACCGAGCTGAGCTTCAACGCTGTGTTCATCGGGACCGGAGCGGGATATCCGACGATGCTGGGCATTCCCGGCGACTCGCTGAACGGCGTCCTTTCGGCGAATGAGCTTCTTACGCGGTGCAATCTGATGAAAGCCCGTGAATTCCCCAATGTCGATACGCCGCTGCCGCTCGGGAAACACGTCGTTGTCGTCGGGGCAGGCAATACGGCGATGGACGCTCTTCGCGTTAGCAAGCGGCTCGGCGCAAAAACCGTCACTTGTATTTATCGCAGATCTAAGACCGAGGCTCCCGCTCGGGCCGAAGAGGTCCACCACGCCGAACAGGAAGGGATCGAATTTCACTGGCTTAGCAACCCGGTCGAGATAATTGACGATGGCGAAGGTTCGGTATGTGCTGTCCGGTGCGTCCGAATGGAACTAGGCGAACCGGACGAGTCAGGCCGAAGACGTCCGGTTACAGTTCCGGGCAGTGAATTTGAGATCGAGACAGATCAGGTCGTTTTTGCGATTGGTACCAACGCTAATCCGATAATTGGCCAAACCTCGAAACTAAAGCTGAATAAATGGGGATACATCGCGACGGACGAGAATCTGATGACCTCGATGGCCGGTGTTTTTGCCGGCGGCGACATTGTGACAGGTGCGGCTACTGTGATCGAAGCGATGGGCGCGGGCCGCAAGGCCGCTCGCGGTATGAAGGCTTATCTCGGGATACGGGACGTCGGGCCAACCAAGCGCGAAGCCACCATCTTCGGCATCGACAGTCGCGAACACAATTTTATTAGAGTCAGGGCGGCATGATATGGCACTTGATAACGGCACAAAACCGAATAAACCTGCTGCAAACGGCCACCACGCGGGCCGCGTTTCCGCACGCTTGAAGGAGCACATCGTCGAGATCATTAGCGACTCGGGCGAGGGTGCACAGAAGTGCGGACAGTCCTTCGGGTCGATAGTAGCGCGAATGGGCCACGGCGTCTGGACGGTCGAGATCATCCCGGCCGAGATCAGGCCGCCGGCACGCAGCGTTGCCGGTGCGAGCGGCAATCGTATCCGCATCGGTGAGAAACGGGTTACGAACGGCGGTAACGAAACCGACCTTGTCATCGCGTTTAACGAACAGGTGCTGCTCGGCCGTGTTCGCTCAAAGGAACTCAAACCGGGCTGCACGATCCTCCTCGAGTCCATGTGGCGAGACAGCCCTGACCCAAAGGTGCAAAAGTCGTACGTCGATACCTACGATCAGCTAGTCGCCGCGGGTTATCGCGTTTACGAGATCCCGATGGAGGACGAATGCCACAAGATCGTCTCTGACCCGCGGAAGGGCAAGAATATGTTCGCCCTCGGCATCCTTTGCAGCACCTATAGCCTGGACCTGCAGATCGCTCGTGATCAGGTCAAACAGACGTTTGGCAAGAAATCACAACAGGTGATCGAGACGAATATCAAGCTTCTTGATGCCGGGTTCAATTGGGCGGAAGCAAATTTGGATTTCAGGTACGAAATACCTGCCTCGAAAACCAGCGAGCCGCAGATAGTCGTGAATGGTAACACTGCACTCGCATTGGGCGTGCTGGCCTCGGGAATGGAGATCTGTGCGATGTACCCGATCACGCCCGCAACCTCGGCGTCCCATTATCTAAGCGATGCATTCGAAAAGGTCGGCGGCGTTGTACACCAGGCGGAAGACGAGATCGCCGCCTGCGCGTTCGCGATCGGGGCATCATACGCGGGCAAATGCACGGTCACGATCACATCGGGCCCGGGCTATTCGCTTAAACAAGAAGCGATTGGCCTGGCTGTGATGGGAGAGATCCCGTTAGTCGTCGTAAATGTGATGCGCGGTGGGCCAAGCACCGGACAGCCCACGAAAACCGAACAAGGCGACCTGATGACAACGATCTTCGGCAGTCACGGAGATGCTCCAAAAGTAGTCATCGCCCCGGGAACGATCGAAGAGTGCTTTTATTCGGTCATCACTGCGAGGAAGATCGCCGAGACATTCAATATGGTCGTCGTCATATTATCGGATGCGAACCTCGCAACTTCGCAGCAGCCTTTTACGCGGCCGTCGTTCGACGATGCATGGTTGGCGCCGCCGATCGATCAGAGTGCGATTCCCAAAGGGGCGAAACCTTATGATTGGGACCCAAAAACGGGCCTGGCCCGCCGCTTCATTCCCGGACAACCGGGGGGAATGCACACGCTCACCGGCCTCGCACACGATGTCAACAGCCATGTCGCCTATGATCCCGAGATCAACCAGCAGGGAATGCGTGCCCGTAGTCTCAAGCTCGCCGCATTGCAAAAAACACTACTTCCGCCGACGGTATTTGGCGACACAACAGGCGACCTTATGGTGATCGGATGGGGAAGTACTAAGGGAGCGATAGAGGAAGCCGTGGAAGAACTCCGCGAGGAGGGAAAACGCGTTTCGTCGCTCCATCTGACATTTATTCAGCCTATGCCGCCAGGGATCAAGGAGATCCTCGCCGGTTTCAAGAAGATCATCACCATCGAGAATAACTGGAGCGATGATCCCAATGACGAGATCATTGACGAGACGAATCGCAGGTACTCGGCTCTAGCCATGCTGCTGCGCTCGCGCTATCTCTTCGACATCGATTGCTGGAGCGAGTGCCGCGGCACGCCGCTCAAACCCAACACCGTCAGACGCGTGGCCTTGGAGGCACTCTCATGAAAGCAGCGACCCAACCAGTAAGTGCGAACGAATGCCTGCTCAGGATGTACGAGGAGCAGCACGAAATAGAGGACTATCAAAAAGGCGTCCCCAGATGGTGCAGCGGCTGTGGAGACAACGCGATCCTCACCGCCGTGCAGAGGTTGTGCCGCGATGAAGGGCTGCTCCCGGAAAAGACGGTCTTTGTGTCAGGTATCGGATGTTCGAGCAGATTGCCGCACTACATGAACACTTATGGTTTTCACGGCATTCACGGCCGTGCCCTCCCGGTTGCCGAGGGTGTGAAGCTCGCACGCCCGGAATTAAGTGTATTCGTAAATACCGGTGACGGCGATTGCTGCAGTATCGGTGCCGCACATTGGATACATGCTGTTCGATACAACATGGATCTGACCATGATGCTGCACGACAACCAGATCTACGGACTTACCAAGATGCAGGCATCGCCGACCTCACCGATCGGAACAAAGAGCAACACTACCCCGCGGGGCTCGTACCTTGAGGCGCTGAATCCGCTTACAGTGACTCTCGGGATCTCTAATGTCTCGTTCGTAGCTCAGGTGGTCGACTGGATACCGGAAGTCTTGTATCAGGTGATATCGGCAGCTTACCACCACAAGGGCTTCTCGTTCGTGCGGATAATCCAGCGGTGCCCCGAGTGGCTTCCGAAGCTGATGGATCCGTGGCTGCACGATCCTCAGCGAGTGCTGCTACTGCACCACGATGACGGGCTTGAGATCTCTCCGTCGCTCGCAAAGGCGTACCCGAGGATCGAAGAACACGATCCCTCTGATATGAACCGGGCCCGTGAGATCGCTTCGAGCGTCGATCCGATCCCGGTCGGCATTCTGTATCACGACGAATCGGTACCGTGTTACGAGGAAACGAGACACGACCCCCGCCTGCGGACGACTGACCTTGTGCGACGGGGACTGGAGGCTGAGTTCGACAAATTCACGGTTTGGCCGGAGGGGGCGGGTAACGCCTAGGTGAACCAAAATGCGGGTTAGCAACCAAGATCAGATGGCATTCTTTCTTACCGGCCGCAGAAGTGGTTCGGATCTGAATCCGCTTGACGCGTCGTACCGGCCGGCCCTTCTAGCAAGGTACGCCGATCTCTCGTCACTTCGTTACGATCTTCCCCTCATTCTCAATTTCGATGAAAGGCCGGATCGGGCAGTGCTCTCGTTAAGCCGCCTGGTTGACGACGCGGTCGTCAGTTTGGCAGATGATCCCGTTCGCGACCGGGTCGCCCGGCACGGATAT
>CAYSMU010000328.1:0-4238 GCA_964432145.1 uncultured Chloracidobacterium sp. | reverse complement strand
AATCACAGAACGGCGGCGAAAAATGGTCCAAGATCCAGGGCATCCCATCGCAGTCGCGACGTACACGTGACATTGTCCAGCATCCATCTTTACCGGGTGTGATCTACGCGGGAACGACCGAGGGATTTTGGATGTCGGCAAACGGTGGCAAATCGTGGGCACTGACCACACAGCGAAATCTCGAGATCAACTCCATCGCGGTACATCCGTCTGAACCGAATCGCGTTTTCATCGGGACAAATAATTACGGCGTCATGGTGTCAAACGACGGCGGTCGCAGCTTTTCCCAGACAAATGATAGCTTTACGAGCCGGTTTACTTATTTCGTTACACCTGACATCGAACAGCCGGACCGTCTGTACGCGGCTACTCATAATACGGCCACGGGTGGCGGTTTTTTCTTTGTCAGCAGCGATTCGGGACGTTCCTGGCAACAGGGAAGAAACCTGGATGTAGCCCGTGTGAGGACGTTTACGATGAAACAGGATCCCACGAACCCAAATCTGGTCTATTTGGGCACGAATCTTGGGATCTTCAGGTCGGTTGATCGCGGCAATTCGTGGGCGCAGTTAACCGCCGCGAAGCCTGTCAGGTCTCCCGCAAAAAAGCCGGTCGTGAAAAAGGCCGTAAAAAAGACAGCCGCCATTATCGCACGGTCGGCACCGGTGTCCGCTGCCGTCGAGGCCGCACCGAAATTGCTGCCGGTGCTTAATGAAAAGGTAAAGGTTCTCGAGTTTCTGCCGGGAGTTAAGGGCGGGATGCTCGCTGGAACAGATCGAGGCCTGTACCGGACCACCGACCTAAACAAAGGCTGGGAAAAGCTGCCCTTCGCTCCCGGCGTCAACGACAATATCTTTGCGATCCACGTTGCCGCTGAGCGACCCGAGACGATCTGGGCGGGCACGGCGACCTCCGGTGTTGTTGTCTCGCGTGATAACGGAAAGACATGGGAAAGGTCAGGCGGTGCCGTCGATAATGTTCCTGTCAGCTCAATAACGACCGACCCAAAGCGGCCCGATTATGTGTATGTCGGCACCATACAGACGTTTTATTTGAGCCGGGATGCCGGAAAGTCTTGGACACGTCGCGGCGGCAATCTCTCGCTTGGGAATTTTACGAGTATCCTGATCAATCCGAACAACACGGACGAAATAATTCTTTCCAGTTCGCTCGATACTGACGGCGGCATATACATCTCGACGGATGCGGGCAATAAGTGGAAGCGTGTCGATGACAAGAATATGAAGCTCGCCAGTCGGCGTTTCTGGGCTATTGCCTTCGATCCAAGGGATCCGAACCGTTTATTCGCGGCGACACATTCCTCGGGTGTTTATAAGATCGAGCGTTCCGCGATCGCTGCGAACCAATAGTTGACTTACCTATTGTTTCTGTGAAGGGCGGCCATTCCGGGGCCGCTCTTTTGTGCTTGAAACTTGGAACTTCTGTACCTTAATTCTATAATCTAGGCATCATTGGAGCCAATATCTTGAAAGATGCGACCGACCGCGGACCAATAGCCGGAAATGCCAGGATTCCGATCTCCAGCATGTCTTTCGAAGATATTCCGGGACAGTCGCGTTTGTTCCTGGATTTTCTTCGTGATCCGGCCGCCCTCAAAAAATACTACCCGAATGCAGTCACCTCGATAGCAGACGTGTCTGCTTTCGCCGATACGGCTCTTTCCGGCTATAAGACCGATCGGGATCAGCTCTGTGACATCTTATTGTCTGTAAATGAAGCGGCCGGAGCGGGACCCGAGACGTTCGCTAATATTGAAACTCTGCGGGATCGAAACACGGTTGCGGTCCTCACGGGTCAACAAGCGGGGTTATTCTCGGGGCCTCTTTACACTATCTACAAAGCTTTGTCGGCCGTCAGGATGGCTGAGGAATTGAACGCGGCAGACACAAGGGCCGTGCCCGTATTCTGGGCAGCAACCGAGGATCACGACCTCGAAGAAGTCGCAACCGCGCATTTTATCTCGGCCTCCGGCGAAACCGTCTCGGTTAGATATGAGCCCGATTCCGTTGCAAATGATTCCCAGGTTGGTGATGTCGTTGTCGATGAGACGGTCGTCAAAGAGATCAGTGGGTTGATGGAGCGACTCCCTAATACCGAATTTTCTGCCGAGGTTTCCGAGATCCTCATGGACGCATGGCGGCCGGGTGTGGGATTTGGAACGGCTTTCATCCGGACCATGACTAGATTGCTGAGGAAACACGGCGTGATCTTTGTTGATCCGACTGATGAGAGGCTCAGACGTTTAGCAAGTCCGATATTCACGGATGCGATCCGAAATGTGGACGTTATTGTGTCGTCCATGCTCGATCTAAATGCTGAGCTTACCGGCGACGGCTATCATGCTCAGGTCTCGGTCGATGCCGGGTATTTCCCGCTCTTCTGGATCGACCCGCAAAGGAGCCGAAGGTCGCTGAAGAAGTCGGCTGACGGCCTATACCGGGTCAAAGGTGGAAAAACCGAGTTCTCGGTCGGACAATTGTTACAGATGGCGGCGGAGCACCCAGAGCAGTTCAGTCCCGGCGTAATGCTAAGGCCTGTTGTTCAGGATTACCTTTTCCCGACGGCCTGCTATTTCGGCGGAGGCGCCGAGGTAGCGTATTTCGCACAGAACAGTGTGGTATATCGGTGCCTTGGGCGTCCGGTGACGCCGGTGATGCACCGCCAGAGTTTTACGGTCGTATCATCGAAGCATCGACGGGCATTCGAGAAGCTAAACATCGGACTCACCGACCTTTTCGACGGGCGGGAGGTTCTGGGAGCAAGACTTGGAGCAGCGATCGTTTCGCCCGAGACCGCTCGGTTATTTGCCGAGGCGGAGGAACGAATTAACGGGGAAATGAACCGCCTCGATCAGCACCTTTCTTCTATCGACCCGACCTTATCTGAGAATCTGGCCACGCGTCGGCGTAAGATCGTTTACCATATCGGGGCCCTCAGGAAGAAGACCCTTTCCGCTGTCATCCGGAGCGATGAGACCTTTCGCCGACGATTGGATGGGCTATTTACCTCGATCTTGCCCAATGGCGGGCTGCAGGAACGAACATTGAATGTGTTTACTTTCGTCAACCAGTCTGGGCTGAATTTCGTCGATTGGATCGGCGACGCGATCGACCTGGACGATTGCGGCCACCGGATCATCGATCTCTGAAATGAACAAAATAAGAGTCCTTTCCGATAATCTGGCAAATCAGATCGCCGCCGGCGAGGTGGTCGAGCGTCCTGCGTCAGTCGTAAAGGAACTCGTCGAAAATTCGATCGACGCCGGGGCGTCCAGGCTCCAGATCGATATTGAGCTTGGCGGCCGGCGGCTTATTCGGATAAGCGACAACGGCGAAGGTATGTCTCGCGACGATGCGATCCTCGCCTTCGAGCGGCATGCTACCTCGAAGATCCGCATTGCGGAGGACCTTGCCCGTATAGGCACATTGGGGTTTCGCGGAGAGGCATTAGCGTCGATAGCCTCGGTCGCAAAGGTCGAGATCCTAACCAAGATCGAAGCTGACGTTATCGCGACCAAGGTCATGGTCGAGGGCGGACGTTTGATCGATGTGGTCGATGCTGCCAGGGACACGGGTACGACGATCTCGGTTCGCGACCTTTTTTTCAACACACCTGCGCGCCGCAAGTTCATGCGTTCCGAGGCGACCGAGAATTATCACCTGACGAGTATCGTCACACATTATGCACTTGCCAATCCCGAGATCGCCTTCACGCTGACAAACAACGGCCGGGAAGTTGTGAGAGTATCGCCGGCTAAAGATCTGCGCGAGCGAGCGTTTCAGATCTTTGGCGGAGGATTGATCGAGAGCCTGCTCCCGGTCGACGGAGGCCGCGAATATGTCGCGAGGATCTCGGGGTTTGTTTCGGCCCCACGAGAGCGGCGTACTACGCGGGATGCCCAGTATTTTTTTGTTAACAAACGCTTCGTCCGCGACAAGACAATAGCCGGAGGCTTGCTTGAGGGATATCGGTCGGTGCTGCCGCACGGCGTCTATCCTGTCGCTTTCCTTTTTCTGGAAATGCCGCTCGAGGAGATCGACGTTAACGTGCATCCGGCAAAGACCGAGGTGCGATTCCGCCGCGGCGAGGCGGTTAAAGATGTGATAGCGGAAGCTGTCAGATCAGCGCTCGCAAATGCCGGGATCACCGGCGATGTCCCCGTTGAGATCTCGGCTCGAAACGATAACCCGGTTTCAGTCGTGTCGCTCGGTATCCCC
>CAYSMU010000327.1:0-4238 GCA_964432145.1 uncultured Chloracidobacterium sp. | reverse complement strand
CAGTGCGATTGGGTGCGGCACTTGCCGGTAAGCTTGGGCAGGCAGACGCGCCGGATGCCCTGTGGCGTTCGATCGAAAGCGAGCTCGACGGTACCGCACCGCATGTCACAATCATTCCGGATGCCCGGCCGTTCGGATTCAGAAAAGTCGCGAGCTTCGCGATGGCGGTTCTTGTGGTCGGGTTGTTCTCGGGGCTCGTGTATCGCGGGCTGTTCATGGGCGATAGCCGCCCGGTCGCGAAAAACGATGAGTCAGGCCACCCGGCTGCTCAGCGACCTTTGCCGGAGACCGCGGTACCGCCCGCGACACCGGAGAATGTTAATGCCGCGAACCCGGATCCGCTGCCTGCGAATACCGTGGTTACGGCGAATGCCGCCCAACCGGGGCCCGAAACCGCCGGCGAGGCTTACTGGCAGGTCGATACGCTCGCGGGCAGCCCGCAGATAGGCGCCGGGCCCGGCGAAGGCAAACTCGCCGTCGGCTCGTATCTGGTGACCGACGGAAAGTCGCGTGCACGGGTCGAGGTCGCGGACATCGGGACGGTCGAGATCGCGCCAAACTCGCGCGTGAAATTGGTCGGCACGAACAAGGACCAGCACCGCTTGTCTCTCGAACGCGGGCACCTGCATGCAAAGATCGCCGCACCGCCGCGGCTGTTCATTGTCGATACGCCATCTGCCGTCGCGGTGGACCTCGGCTGCGAGTACACGCTCGAGGTCGATAATGCCGGCAACAACAAGCTCCACGTGACCAGCGGCTTTGTCGCACTGGAGCGCGGCGGCCGCGAATCGATCGTCCCCGCAGGGGCGATGTGCCTCACGCGAAAAGGAAAAGGCCTCGGCACACCGTTCTCCGCAGAGACGACCACTGAGTTTCGTGCTGCTCTCGAACGTTTCGATTTCGCCGGCGGCGGCAGCTCGGCCGTCCAGACCCTGTTGGAAAAACGCAATTTTTACGACATTATCACCCTGTGGCACCTGCTATCGCGGGTCTCGCGGGCCGACCGTGAGAAGGTCTATGACGCACTTGTAGATTATGTCCCACTGCCGGAAGGCGTGACACGCGAAGGGATCATGAAGCTCAATAAAGCAATGCTTGAGTCGTGGCGTGAAGAGGTCGAGCGGGTGTGGTTCGAATAGTCACGGCGATAGCCGGCTGATCTTCCATTCACTGTCAACGAGCTCGTAGCAGATCCGGTCGTGAAGGCGGCTCGGGCGTCCCTGCCAGAATTCGATCATGTCGGGCACCACGCGGTAACCGCCCCAATGCGGCGGCCGGGGCACATGGCCGGTCGGGTATTTGATCGCGAGCTTTGCCGCTTTTGTCACCAGGACCGTTTTGGATTCGATCGGTTCGCTCTGGTCCGAGGCCCATGCCCCGAGGCGGCTCGTGTATGGCCGTGACTTGAAATACTCGTCAGATTCCTCCGCTGACACTTTGCTGGTGCGGCCCGTGATCCTTACCTGCCGTTCGAGTTCGGGCCAGAAGAAAGTGAGAGCCGCGTAAGGGTTCTCCGCCAGCTCGCGGCCCTTATGGCTATTGTAATTGGTATAAAAAACAAATCCGTCCCCATCGTAGCCTTTGAGCAGCACCATCCGCGACGAAGGCCTGCCGTCGGTGCTCGCCGTCGAAAGGCACATTGCCGTCGGTTCGGGAGCTTCGGCCGCGATCGCCTCGTCCATCCATCGCCCGAACTGCACAAAAGGGTCCGGATCTACGTGCTCTTTTGAGAGTTCCGCCCGTGAATATTCGCGTCTGATGTCGGCAAGCTTTTTTTCGGTCATGGACTTAGATCAAATGGACCAGCAGGCCGTCCTTGAGTTTCGGTTCGAACCATGTCGATTTCGGCGGCATGATCTCGTCGACGTCCGCCACCGCGAAGAGGTCGTCCATCGTCGTCGCAAACATCGAGAACGCGACGGCATGATCGCCGCTGTCGACCATACGCTCAAGCTCGTCCGTCCCGCGTGCGCCGCCGACGAAAGCGATCCGCTCATCGGTTCGAGGGTCGCCGATGCCCAGGATCGGAGACAGTATCTGGTTTTGCAGGAGGCTCACGTCGAGCGACTCGATCGGATCGGTGCGGTCTATCTTTGCCGGGTCGAATCTGAGCAAATACCAACTGCCGTCGGTGTAAACGCAGATCTCGCCCCGATTGCCGGGCGTTTTCTGATCGGCGGGTTCGACCGCAAAACTCTCGACCAGCCGGGAAAGGAATTCATCAGCGGTCATGCCGTTAAGGTCCTTGACCACGCGGTTATACGGCATGATCGCGAGGTCCTCGGCAGGGAATATACCGGCGATCACGAAGTTGTATTCCTCGCTGCCGGTGTGGCCCGCGTTTCCCGAACGCAAAATGTCGCGGGCGAGCTTTGCGCTTTCGGCCCGGTGATGCCCGTCGGCGACATAGATCGCGGGAACCTCGGCAAAGCCGTCGACCCACGCATCAGTGTCGGTGACACGCCAAACCGTCTGCCTCACGTCGTCAGCACTGACAAAATCGTAAAGCGGTTCAGTCGTCACGCAGTTCGCGATCAGGCCGCGAAGCGTCTCGGTATTTCGATACGCAAGGAATATCAATCCCGTCTGTGCTCCGACGGCTATCATGTGGTCGGTGCGGTCCTTGACCTTATCGGGCCGAGTCTTTTCGTGCTTCTTGATCAGGCCGCGGTCGTATTCGTCGATCGAACAGCAGGCGACCACGCCGGTCTGCGAATGCTCTCCGGCCGTCAGGCGATAAACATAGATCGCCTCATCAAGATCGACCAGAAGAGTTCCCGACTCGATCAACGCCGAAAGGTTCTTCGCGGCGCGCTCGAGTACGTCCCCGGTCGAAGCTCCGGGCGGGAGGTCGCCCTCGGCCCTCGTAACACGCAAGAATGTGTCAGGGTTGGCCGCGATGGTCTCGCGGACCTCGTGCTCATAGATCACGTCGTACGGAACGGACGCGACGGCCGCGGCCTTGCTAACGGCGGGACGTACGGCCCTAAATGGTTTGATGACGGACAATGGATTCTCCTTATTATGGAACCGGCGTTGATTCGGGCACGGGCGTGTATTCCGGCAGCGGCGTCGGCGTGCTGTTGATCAGTTCATCGAGCTTTTGGTTGCTATCGTCGATGTCACGCAGCAATTGTTCCGCGTATCCCTGCTTATCGATCTTCCAAACGCCGTCCTCGCGAATGAACGGGACCGTCTCCCACGACCCATAAGAATTTTTGACCTTGAGTGTCGCCTTGTCGCCGTCGATCTTTTCGTCTTTAAATTCGACAGTCTTTTGCGTCTCCGTAAAGAGCGTCTCGCGTTTTACGATCTCGTCGACCGAGATGCCCTGTGCTTTGGCCTCTTGCTCGTGCATCTTGATAGTGCCCTTTGAGAGCAGGACCTTCATCGCGGCGGTGTCCTTTGCCTTGATCGCCTTGACGTACGTCTTGAACGTCTCGAGCGGCGTCGCCGGCTGGCTCGCCCCGCACGAAACGCCAAGAGCGACGACAGAAATAAGTGCTAATTTTGACCAGACTTGCATTTAATGTTTACCCTTTGAGGTGTAACTCAAAACAGTTAGTATAGCGTAAAATATGGCAGAGTAGCGACTGGATTCCCTGTCAGTACCGGGAGCGGTAGCGACCGGATTCCGGGTCTTTTCAGAACTATAGCAACCAAACATGAAACGACAGATCCTAACCCCCGACGAACTATCCACCGCCGTCTCATCCCTCAACGGCTGGGCTGTAGACGGAACGATGCTCAGGAAACGCTACGCCTTCCCAAACTTCGCCGGGGCACTAACCTTCGTAAACAAAGTCGGCGAACTCGCCGAGGCCGTCGACCACCATCCCGACATCACATTTGGCTGGGGCTACGCCGAGCTCGCGCTGACGACACACGACCGCGGCGGCATCACCGAAGTCGATATTTCGCTCGCCGCGTCAATAGACCGTTTAGAAACGCCGTAAACGGCGTGGCGTGATTGATCTCATCGTATTCCACGGCGTAAACGCCGTGGCTAAGCGAAGCCAAAGATCCGGAAATTGTCCCGCTGGGTTGTGTGTGCGGTCTATCGGAATCAGGACAGTTATTCTGTGCTCGTCCAGGCATGGCGACGACGTCTCCGGGCTCTGCCTTTGTTCTAGCATAGCGATGACCTCTCCGGGCTACGCCTTCGTTCTAGCGTAGCCACGGCCTTCAGGCCGTGGTTAGCGGTTCCTGATATTTCCCAGCCCGTTCACGGGCTTGCC
>CAYSMU010000326.1:0-4260 GCA_964432145.1 uncultured Chloracidobacterium sp. | reverse complement strand
CTTGGGGCAAAATATGCCAGGCTTTTTTCAGTTCCAGCAGTCCGCTGGCAGTGATCGCCGGGATCGAAAGCAAAAACGAGAACCGCGCGGCCGTTTCACGCTTTTCGCCGGCGAGGAGACCGCCCATTATTGTCGATCCGGAGCGGCTTGCACCCGGCATCAAGGCGAGCACCTGGCAAAATCCCTGAACGATCGCGTCAACGAGGCCTAGATGCCGCATGTCCTTTCGCTGACTGCCGAATTTCTCTGCAACCAGGAGGAGCAGTGCGATCGCGATCAGCATCGAGGCGATGAACCAAAGGTTCTTTGTACCCGGCCCTTCGATAAAATCCTTGAAGAGAAATCCGACAGTTCCGATCGGGATCGAACCGATGACTATGAGCCAGCCGAGCCACGCTTCTTCCGAGAGGAAGATCGGCCGGCTGCCGTCGGTGCCGGAAAATCGCATCCGGCGTTTGTTGAAAAGCAGATTCCAGTGATCGCGGACGAACGCGGTCGTGATGCCCCAGATATCGGAAGCAAAATACACAAATACCGCGGCAAGCGTGCCGAGTTGGATCACCGCCATTGTCGCTGTGATCTTTTCGGGATCGCCGCCGTAAATTCCCGTGAGACGGCTGGCAAAGACCAGATGAGCCGTCGAACTGATAGGAATAAACTCGGTCAACCCCTGAACAATTCCAAGAATGATCGCCTGAAGAAGATCCATGATTTGAACCTCGATAATTGTCCATTATCGAAGCGCAATAAGCAATTCCCTCAGCATGAGCGGCTCTCGATGCTCAACTATCTTGGCTAATGTAGGTCAACTTTAAGGTAATGTTGGTCGACTTTAACGTAATGTTGGGCTACTTCAAGGCAATGTTGCTCTACTTTAGCCTAATGTCGGCCTACTTTAGGTCAATGTTGGCCTACTTTAGGTCAATGTTGGCCTACTTTAGGTCAATGTTGGTCTACTTTAGGTCAATGTTGGCCTACTTTAAGTCAATGTTGGCCTACTTTAGGTCAATGTTGGCCTACTTTAGGTCAATGTTGGTCTACTTTAGGTCAATGTTGGTCTATTTTAAGGCAATGTTGCTCTACTTCAAGGCGATGTTGCTCTACTTTAAGTCAATGTTGGCCTACTTTACGCTAATGTTGGTCTACTTCAGGATTATGTTGGCCAACATTCAGGAAATGAACGTGTTCATTAACGAAATTATCGTTCTTTGCGGTTATTCGCGGTATCTTGCGCGGCCGGCAACGCGGTCATAGAGCCAACCGGGCATAAATTTCCCGGCGCGGACGATCGTCGCGAGTTGCCACGGGAAGGCCGCGAAGCGCTTTTTTTTCTCGATAGCCTTAATGAACAGCGGAACGGCGTCTTTTAGGTCCATCAGAAACGGCATTTTGGCCTCACGGCCCGATGTTAGCGGCGTTTTAATGAACCCGGGCTGAATTATCGTCACATCGACTCCAGAATGCTTAACATCGAGCCGGACACTCTCGAAAAAGGCGGTCATGCCGGCCTTGCTTGCCGAATACGCGGCCGATTTGGGCAGTCCACGAAAGCCCGCGAGGCTCGATATCGCGACCAAATGGCCTTTTCCGCGTTTGATCATCGACGGAAGAACGGAGTGGACAGAATTCACCGCCCCGAGGAGATTTATGTCGATCACCTTCTTGACCGCCAACGGCTGCAGCGACCGTGTTTCCTTGTTATTACCGCCGATCCCGGCATTTGCGATCAAGATATCGATGTGTTCGAACTCGAAGATGAACTCATCAACCGCCGCCTGAACGGCGTCCTCGTCAGTGACGTCGCACGCAAAGACGCGTGCAGTGCCGCCGGCGTTTTCGCAATCCTTTCGAAGCTTGACGAGCAGCTCTTTACGGCGTGCCAGAAGGCCGAGAACAGCTCCTTTTTTTGCTAACGCAACGGCGAGAGCTTCACCGATCCCGCTCGATGCACCCGTTAGAAATATCGTCTTTCCATGCCAATCCACATAATCATTATGCTACCGGTTGACTCCGACACAAAACGCCAATAATTTTCCCGGGATCTTAGACGAATGGTGACGCGATCATAGCTCCGGAAGGATCTGCGGATCTATAGCATGTATCACCGCGATGTTCTGGCAATTCGCTCTATCGAGATTCCTCGACGGCCGTTTTCAAGACTTCCAGCAGCGTATCTACTGTTTTCAAGTGTGTGCGGAACGACAAACACGCGAACCGCAGCATGAATTTGCCGTCAAGCATCGTCGATGAGATAAAGACTCGGCCGTCGGCAACCACTGTTTCGAGCAATCGTTTGTTAAAGTCGTTCGCGTCCCCGGTTCGCGGTACGTACCGGTACGCCACGACCGATAATTCGGGCTCGACAGCGGTCTCGAAGCCTAGCTTTCGAACCTCAGTATGAAAGTATTTCGCAAGCAGAAGTTTCTCTTCGAGACAAGCCCGAAAAGGCGCGATGCCGTGAAGCTTGAGAGGCAGCCAGAGACGCAAACCGCGGAAGTGTTTTGTGAGTTCGGGCGATAATTCCGCCGGCGAATACTCTTCGGGAGCCGCGAACGCGTCCTGCATATATGATGCATTGAAGGCGAACGCCTTTTTCAGCGATTCGACGTCCTTTACCAGCACAACACCAAGCCCGTACGGCAGGAATAGGCCTTTATGCGGATCGATAATGAGCGAGTTGGCCATATCCAGGCCCTTGAGCTTTTCTTTACCTTCGTCCGTCAGTATGAAAAAGCCGCCGTAGGCCGCGTCGATGTGATACCAAAGCCCGTGATCCCTTGCGATCGCCCCGATATCGACCAACGGATCGATCGCACCGACGTCTGTCGTCCCGGCGGACGCGACCACAAGGAACGGAATGAGGCCCGCTGCCTTGTCCTTTTCGATCTGAGCCGCCAGATCGTCGGTTTTCATTCGGAACTTATCGTCAAGAGCGATGTATCGCACGGGACATTCACGAAGGCCCGCTACATTTATGCCTTTGGCGACCGAGTGATGGGTTTGTTTCGAAAGATATATTACCGAGCGAGGAATGTCAGTTGCTTTAAGGTCGCGACCGTCGCGGGCGGTGACCATCGCGATCATATTGGCGAGGCTCCCACTTGTTGTCAGGTTTCCGTGTGCGGATTCGGGATATCCGACGAGGTCGCACATCCACCGGATGAGCATATTCTCCATCCGCACGGCTCCGGGCGATGCATAATAAACACCCGCGTAACGGTTAAATACGTCCGCGAGATAGTCGCCGAGGGCGGAAAGGTATATCCCGCCGCCAGGTATGTACCCAAGATGTCCGCCCGACGCCGGATTGAGTCCGGGAGTATCGACATTATCGCGGATGAGCGAGATCGCTTCGCTGATGGGAATTCCATCTTCAGAGATGGGCGAATCGAGCAGCCCGATTCCCTTTTCAGTGGAGATATTAAAAGCCATGCTCGACGCGATGCCGTCAAGAAATGTCTCAGCGTAATCGACCACTGGCTCTCTCAATGCCAATCGCTCTGCAGCGGTCGGCTCCAGGTGTTTCGCTCTATCTTCAAGTTCTAGGATCTGATCTCTCATCAACAAAGGTATGCACTGCGACGCAACCCCGGAGTCTATACTTCAACGATAGTGGTAAGGATGACGGGCTTGGAACTAAGTTCCCTTTGAACAAATCGTTTCAAATGGATTCTGAGGTTCTCCTTAAAGACTGTACGGTCGGCGATCTGTTCGCGTTTCATGTCGGCAACCGCGTCGGCGACGGCTTGCTGGGCTTTGCCCGCGAAACCATTCGTTATATCGAGGCCCGCAACACCTGTGAGAGTGATCTGAGGCTTTCCGAGCAGGGTGTGCGCCGCTTTGTCCACCGTCACGACGAGCGAGATCATCCCGCCATAGGCGAGTTTCTTTCTTTCGCGCACAATATCGTATTCGATCTCCTCCATCGACTCCTCGTCAATGAAAGTCTTGTGCAGCTCGTGACTCTCAACGACCCGCGCTCCGTATTCGTCGAGTTCAAGCAGATTGCCATTCTCGATAAGAATAATGTCTTCATCTGCGTAACCCGCGACGTGGTTCTTAATGAACTCCTTCTGGCGAAACAGCATTCGATATTCGCCGTGTATCGGGATAACGAACTTCGGCTTTGCGGTCTCGACCATGATCTTAATGTCTTCCTGAGAGGCGTGGCCGGAGACGTGCACCAGCCGCCGCTTTTCCTCGATAATATTCGCGCCACGCTTGTACAGATGGCCGATCAGGCGACTGATGTTCTTTTCA
>CAYSMU010000325.1:0-4264 GCA_964432145.1 uncultured Chloracidobacterium sp. | reverse complement strand
CTGATCAAGGTCGAGGCGATCAACTTCGAGGCTCCGGAACAGTCGCGGGAGAAGGTCTTCTTCGACAATCTCACTCCGCTTTATCCTGACGAGCAATTGTCGATGGAGATCGAGGGCGATCCCGAGAGGATCGCGGCTCGCGTCATCGACCTCGTGACGCCTATCGGCAAGGGCCAGCGTGCGCTGATCGTCGCTCCGCCCCGCACCGGTAAGACGATGCTTCTTCAGACGATCGCCAATTCGATCACGACGAATCATCCCGAGGTCATTCTCATTGTTTTGCTGATCGACGAGCGTCCGGAAGAAGTCACGGACATGCAGCGAAGCGTCAAAGGCGAAGTTATCTCCTCGACATTCGACGAACCGCCCACGCGTCACGTCCAGGTCGCCGACATGGTGATCGAAAAGGCCAAGCGTCTCGTCGAGCACAAGCGCGATGTCGTTATCCTGCTCGACTCGATCACGCGTCTCGCACGTGCCCATAATGCCGTCGTGCCGCCGTCGGGCAAGATCCTGTCCGGCGGTATCGATTCGAACGCGCTCCAGCGCCCGAAGCGTTTCTTCGGAGCGGCACGCAACATCGAGGAAGGCGGTTCGCTTACCATAATTGCCACGGCCCTGATCGATACCGGCTCGCGTATGGATGACGTCATTTTTGAGGAATTCAAGGGAACGGGCAACTCGGAAATTCACCTTGACCGCAAATTGTCCGACAAACGCCTTTTCCCCGCGATCGATCTGCAGCGCTCCGGTACGCGTAAGGAAGAGCTGCTCATCGACAAGGAAAACCTTAACCGGATATGGGTCATGCGACGCGTACTCAACCCGCTTTCGCCGGTCGAGCAGATGGAGGTCGTGCTGGAGCGCCTGGGCAAGACAAAGACCAACGCAGAGTTCCTTGCGTCAATGCAGAGCTAGGTAACGATCGTTTCCCGTTACGCGGGAATGTCTGGAGTGTCGAAAAAAGCAATATTTTGACCCCGATCTAAGCAACTGCATCCGGGTTCACGTAATAGGTCTGCGTGAACCGGGAGGCAACTCATGAACCCATTTTCCAGACATCCTCGCCGGGACGGGATCAATATCACTTCCGATCGACCGGCTTGGCATCTCGCCGTGCTCGGGCTCGATGAAAGCAATACGAAAACACGGCGTAATGATGGGTGGAAAAAACCGGACGAATCCACAGATGCATATAACGCTGTGGAAAACGCTGCGGGATACTGTTGTCACTGGTGACCTCGGGTTTATCGGCGCTTTCGAGTACAGCTTTGCTAATGGCGTTGAGAGTCGCTATTGAGTTTCTCCGCCGATAGCGATTCGGGTGAAGCAGCGGCGGCCCTGGTGCTCGCTCGGAGCCGGGGTGGGTTTGGGGGCGTCGGAGGATAGCCTGAGCCGGGAACGAGAGTTTTTGACGCGGAATGAAGGGCGAAAAACCGGTGACCCAGGTACCGTTTTCCGGTGACCAGAGCGGCCATTCCCGGTGACCAGTTGAACAAAAGATCGCGTATTCCGGATTTTTTTATTCCAGATCTGAACGCGAGCCGGCTGGATCAAGATCGGTGACCGTCGGCTTAACTTTTATGCGTGTCGCTGTCATTTCCGCAGAAGCGGTTCCATATTCCAAGACCGGCGGGCTCGGCGACGTAGCCGGAGCGCTTCCTAAGGCTCTGAAGCGGATCGGAATAGACGCATTTCTGATCACACCCTGCTATTGGCAGACCAAAGGCGAATATCTCTGGCACACCGCGTTCGACGATCTCCGAATAAACTGGCGTGGCCGATCCGTCGTAACAAAGGCCTTCTATAGCGAGGCTAACGGCTCACCGACCTTTTTGATCGACTATCCGCCTCTTTTTCATCGGGATTCCATTTACGGATATTCAGAGGATCATGAGCGATTTGCGTTCTTTGATCACGCCGCCTTGGCGTTGCTGGAACGGCTCGGCCCGGCCCCGGATATTATTCATCTGAATGATTGGCATTGCGGATTTGCGGCCGTAGAATTGGCCTCGCGTCGCCGCCGCGAGGACTATTGGCGGCGAGCCAGGACCGTTTTCTCGATCCATAATATGGCGTACCAGGGCGGCTTTGGTATGTCACAATTACCGGCATTAGGCTTTACTAGTGAGTTTGCCAAAAATGCCTTTAGTTTCAACGGTTATGCCTCGGCGATGAAGGCAGGTCTTGAAGTATCGGACACGCTTTCAACGGTATCAAAGAGCTATTCTCTCGAGATCCAGACCCCCGAAAATGGCTACGGCCTCGACTGGCTGACGCGGAAGCGGGCGGGCCGGCTCATCGGGATCACGAACGGCGTCGATTATGAGGTCTGGGATCCCGAAACCGACCCGGAATTGCCGGCACACTTTTCGATCAACGACCTCGGCGGCAAACGCGATTGCAAACGTGCGTTGCTCGACCATTTCTTTCTTCCGCAGGTGCTTGATCGTCCCATTTTTGCGTGCGTTACGCGTTTGACATCGCAAAAGGGCGTGGAACTCATTCGCCAGGGGGCGGGCGATATACTCGCGGCCGGCGGGTTCTTTATTGCTCTCGGTTCTGGCGAGAAAGACTCAGAGCAGTTTCTCCAGGCACTTCGCGATCATGCCCCCTCGCGGGTAGGAGTTTACATCGGCTACAATGAGAGCTTGGCTCATCTCGTCGAGGCGGGATCGGATATATTCCTGATGCCGTCAAAATTTGAGCCCTGCGGGCTAAACCAAATGTATTCATTGAGATACGGTACGGTTCCGATCGTCCGAGCCGTAGGTGGTCTCGACGACACGGTGCAGAATTGGGACCCCGTTAGTAAGCAGGGAAATGGCTTTAAGTTCGGGCCGTATCGAGCCGATAAGATGCTGGAAAAGATCTACGAAGCCCGATTTGCTTACGAAGATAAAGTCGCGTGGAAGAAAATTCAGCAAAACGGCATGTCCGTGGACAATTCCTGGGAAAACGCGGCGAAGAATTATGTTGAGCTTTATAATTGGACGATCGCGGCAGGATGATTGGTTAGGACACATTCCCGCGAAAGTAATACTCGCCTGAATGCTTAACTCTTATGATAATTGTAATTATCGGAGCCCAATGGGGCGATGAAGGAAAAGGAAAAGTGGTCGATCTGCTCGCGGATCGTTTTGATATTGTTTCCCGTTATCAGGGCGGACATAATGCGGGTCATAGCGTTTACGTAGGCGATAAAGCTTTTGTTTTGAGGCTCTTACCGTCGGGGATCATTCACGAGGACAAAACCTGCGTGCTCGGAAACGGCATGGTCATCGACCCCAAGGCCTTCTTCGAAGAGGTCGATCAGATCCAGGAAAAGGGAATCTCGGTCACGCCGGAGAGGCTCAAGGTCTCATCGCGAGCACACCTGATCATGCCGTATCACCGGGCTCTCGACCACACCTCGGAAGAAAGGCTTGGCAACGAGAAGATCGGGACGACATTGCGGGGCATCGGCCCGGCGTACGAGGACAAGGCCGGCCGGCGTGGGATCCGCGTCGCTGACGCAATGAATCCGGACCTGCTTAAGCTTCGCGTCGAGCGAAATCTAGAGGAAGCGAACCGTATCATCGTCCTTTTCGGCCAGCAGCCGCTGCGTGCCGATGAGATCCTCGAAGAGATCTCGCCGCTGGTGGAGCGTTTGCGGCCCTTCGTCTGCGAAACCTCACATTTCCTCGCCGAAGCCCGCAGATCGAACAAAAAGATCCTGCTCGAAGGAGCCCAGGCCACGCTGCTGGACGTCGATCATGGTACTTACCCGTACGTTACTTCATCCAATCCGACCGCCGGCGGAGCTTCGGTCGGGGCGGGCATTCCGCCGCATCACATCACGGGCGTTCTCGGCATAGTTCGAACCTATGCGACGCGTGTCGGCGAAGGGCCGTTTCCGACGGAAATGGTTGATTCAGAAGAAGTTATGGCGGATCTTATCCGCAAACGCGGCAACGAATACGGCTCGGTGACCAAGCGTCCGCGACGGTGCGGCTGGTTTGACGCGATCGCGACCAGATACGCGGCCGAGCTAAACGGATTTGATTCCGTGGCACTGACAAAACTCGATGTCCTCGATGCGCTCGAGGAAATAAAGGTATGTGTTGGATACGAGATCGACGGGCGGCGTGTCAATACGTTTCCGGCCGTCTCGTCCGAGCTGAGCCGGATAACTCCGATCTACGAAACGCTGCCCGGATGGGTGAGCGACACTGTGGGCATCACGGAATTTGATATGCTGCCGGAAAAGGCACAAAATTATGTG
>CAYSMU010000324.1:0-4268 GCA_964432145.1 uncultured Chloracidobacterium sp. | reverse complement strand
TGCATGGCCCCGGACAAGCCCAACGAGTTCTGCAACCTCAGTTGGCACGGCAAAGCTTTTTCTTACATGGTCGATTACGGTCTCCCTCTCGGAGGGGCAACGGTTTTTAGGGCCGCCGATGCCGTGTCGTGGACATGCAGTAAAGAAGACGCGGTCAAGGCGTTGACATGGGACTTTGTAAGTACCGAGCCGCAAAAGGTCTCGACGGAAGATGAGATCAAGCGAGCGCTCATTCTCTACGGCCCGGTCGTCGCGACGCTAAACCTCGACAGCTGTATCCGGCTCTACGGGGGCGGCATTTACAACGAAGAGCAGTTCGCCGACGGCCCATACCACATGATCCTTATCGCCGGGTGGGACGACGAAAAGGGTGCGTGGCTTATTAAGAATTCATACGGAGAAAAATGGGGCGACCGAGGCTTCGGGTGGATAAAATACCGCAGCAACAATATCGGCAAATGGGCCGCATGGGTGATGGCGGACCCGCGTGAAGAAGCGAAATTCGCTGAACGCGCAGTTAAGCAAACTAACTAACTTATGAGAATGAGAACACTTGGAATATTCCTTGCGGTCATTTCATCGGCCGTGCTTCTCGCTCCTCATGCGCAGATCGCGGCGCAATCCACGATCCTGGCCGAGCTTGATTTCGACCCGGCAAAAAACGGCTTCTCGTTCAAAAACTATAACAACAGCTACAACACCTGGAAGGACGACCTCGACAAAGCCGACCTTATTCGAATGTTCGGTACCCGGGCCGTGTGCAAAAACGGCAACAATCTAAAAACTTGTGTCGAGCATGCCAGCACGCGGCGTTGGGCCCAGGAGAGGCTCGAACAACTGGATATCGGCCATTGCGAAGGGATGTCGGTCGCATGCTTTCGCTTCGGTTTGGGCCTCCCGTTCAAGGGAAAGCGGACGCCTGCCCAGTTTCAACCGAATGCTAAACAGACTTTTGACATTAAGTTTGACCAGGCCATTCAGAACTACATTTCTTACTATTCCATAACCCAGGTTTTGCCGGAGGTGCGTGAGAGGACCGAGGCGACCGCGGTCGAAGGCCCGCTCGCGATCGTCAGGAAACTCGTGGATGGTATCAAAAATCGGACCGATACGTTTCTTCTCGGCTTGCGAAAGTACGATCCCGTCAGCGGCAGGATCTCCGACGGCCACGCAGTCTCGCCGTTCCGCGTCGAGGATATCGGCGATCTGTACAAGATCCATGTTTACGATAATAATTTCCCCGGTAAGACCCGTTTTGTTTATGTGAGGAAGAACGCCGCCGAGGATTGGACATTTTCGTCACGGGTTGATGGCAAGGTCGATTATGCCGGGAAGAAAAGTACGCAGACGCTCGACATAACCGCAACCTCGTGGCGTGACGGCATTTGTTTTGGCTCATCATTTGAAAAGGACCTTGCGACCACGGCTGGCTGCGGCGACAGTCTGATCGCGGCGGCGTATGGCAGTGAGGTCATGTTTCGGCCGGCGTCATTTGTGCAAGATCGTGTTGAGCACGCTGAGTTCTTCCTGACCGGCGACGGCGATATGCTCCTCATCGATGCCGATAATCGCAAACTCGGCTACGACGCGAGGGCAAATCGCTACTATCGCCAGATCCCCGACGCCTCGACGACCCTGCTCAACGGCGGCCTCGGTTTTAACGTTCCTAACTTCGCGATTCCATACGAAGAAGCGGACGATGAGTATAAGATCGTTTTCTCGGGCAAATACCTGGACGAGGAGAGCGATTTTGACTTTGTTTTTTCCGCTCCGGGCTTCACTGTGGGCCTTAGCGGCATCCGGCTCGATCCGAGAGAAACGCTCACGGCAACAATATCTTATGACGGTGAAGAGATCTCATTTACGTCGAGTGCCGACGGCGAGACGCCCGATATCTTTTTCGCGTTTGACGATGAAGATGACCGCCAGGCAAGCTATCTGACTGAGATAGGCGGTGTGGAGTTGATACGAGGGACCACGCTCACCTTTAATTTCGATTTCGAGAACGGAAAGCTATTCATGGCGGATAATGACGGTAATGAAGATGCTTTTGATATCGAACTCATCCGCATCAATGCCAACGGTTCAGAGCAAGTGTACGTCCAGCGGGACCTCGACATAGGTAAGGCCGACCGCTATGAAATGGACTTTGGCGACTGGGACGGCAAGGGGCCAATGTGCTTTAAGGACGACGAAGACGGCGACGGGTTTGACGACGAGATTTGCGATGAAGAGGCCTCCGACGGTACCGACTAGATCTGCCGGCAGAAATGATATTTCTACTTAATTAATTGGGGAATTCAGGATTAAAGATCACATGCCCCGCTGAATTGTTGACGTAAACCGAACGAAACAAATGGAGAGGCAGCAGACCGTCTGCAGGCCGCTCAACGTTACGAAGCAACCCTACCGTTAGTCCGTCCAGCTTTACATTTCCTACTCTCAGATTGTCCACTGCCGCGGTCTCGATCGAAACGCTTCCACCGGTACTCACTGCCTGCATTGCGTTATCCGAGGGTTTTACACGAGTTCCAAGTTTTCGGCATCCCGAGGAGTATAGAAATACATTTGACGCTCCCGAGTCCAGGGCGAGCCTAACGCTCATTCCATCTAATGTTAGTCCCACAAGGATCCGTCCTCCCTCGATCTGCATCGGTATTCGATCACCCTTTATTGAGGACGCGGATCCGTCCATTAGCGAGATCTTCTTCTGCGCGAAGTCGATCGTAAAATTGAACTGTCTGAGAAAATTCAATCCCAGGACTCCGGCGATACGACGGTCAATTGTGTCCAGAATAGCCATGTCGGTCCAGTAAACTTTGACATTTGAAACCGCCCGCTCACCGATGGTGATCCGGGTGAGGGATCCTTGAGGTATCGTTATGGTTCCCGTAGGCGTATCGACCTCTGTGTAGGCGATCGGTTCGAGCTTCAGACGGCGTGCGGTCTCGCTCGTTAGAGTGGTCGTCGTGGCTCCTGTATCGAGAAGGAATTCAAGGGTTTCTCCATCGTTGATCCGGACAGGGAGAATTATTCTCCCGTTGGTCCGCAGCCGAAATTTAACCGTGTCGTCCGGATGCTCAGCATTTACATAACTGAAAAGGACCAAAAAATTAGTGACAAGCAATACAGGTAGGTATATATTTCTCTTCATCGTGTCCTCCGACGGGCGTCTGAGCCTCTCGGAGAACTTTAGAAAGAGAGCGGGGTGCAGGTATTGACGTTTCTCTGATGGTTTTATGCTATTTGTGACGGTTTTATGACTGACGCAAACGACAAGGTTTTTGAGTTCGACGGCGTTCGCGTAGAGCCCGCGAAATTCAAGGTTTGGCGGGATGACGAGGAACTTGCCCTCGAACCAAAAACTCTTAGCGTTTTGATCTATTTGCTCGAAAATCGCGGCCGGCTGATAGAGAAAGAAGAGTTGCTAAATGCCATCTGGCAGGACACTTTTGTCACCGAAAACGCCATGGCCCGCGAGATCGCGAAGCTGCGAAAGGCGTTAGGCGACGACGCCAAGGAAGCGAAGTACATTCAGACTGTCCACACAAAGGGGTATCGTTTTATCGGAGAAGTAAGTGGGAGCGGGACTACCGCTGGAATTAAGACTGTCCCCTCGACGCAGTTGGCACTACGTTTCAGCAGACGACGTATTCCGGCTTTCGGGCTGGGCCTGGCGGTCGTCGTTCTTGTAGCCGGTGTTGTTGGCTTTAGATACTTCGCAACAGCGAATTCTGATCAGATCGATTCGATCGCGGTCCTGCCATTTGAGAACGCTTCCGCCGATACGAATTCGGAATATATCGCTGACGGCCTCACGGAGTCGCTGATCAACAGCCTTACCGACCTTCGGCGCGTGAAAGTGATCGCCCGAACTACTGCGTTCCGGTACAAGGGCAAACAGGTCGATCCAATCAGCGTCGGTCGCGAACTGGATGTGAGGGCTGTACTTACGGGCCGCATACGGCAGATCGGTGACCGGATAGACGTTCAGGCCGATCTCGTCGATACGTCCAACGGAGCTCAATTGTGGGGCGGAGGGTTTGACCAGAGTGCCTCGGATGCCCTGACGGTCAAGCAGTCGATCTCTCGACAGATCACCGATAAACTCCGGCTGCGATTGTCGGGCGACGAGCAGAAACTACTGACACGTCCTGACACAACAAATCCTCAGGCGTATGACGCACTGCTGCGTGCGGCGTTCTACCGAAGTAAGCAGACGCCTGATGCCATGCGTGCAGCCCGCGAATACTACCAAAAGGCGATCG
>CAYSMU010000323.1:0-4269 GCA_964432145.1 uncultured Chloracidobacterium sp. | reverse complement strand
GCTGTGTGCGGGCTGCGGGCACGATTCGATCAACGCGGCGATCGTCGAGGCGTGTTGGCAAATGAATATCGAGCCGCACAAGGTCGCGAAGCTTTCGGGCATCGGTTGCTCGTCAAAATCGCCGGCGTACTTTTTGTCGAACTCGCACGGGTTCAATTCGGTGCACGGGCGAATGCCATCGGTGGCGACGGGTGCTAACTTAGCGAACCGCGACCTGATCTATTTCGGCGTCTCGGGCGACGGCGACACGGCTTCGATCGGGATGGGCCAGTTCGTCCACGTCGTTCGGCGAAACCTGAACATGGTCTACCTCGTGATGAATAACGGCTGCTACGGGCTGACCAAAGGGCAGGACAGCGCGACCGCTGACGCCGGCTCTAAGAACAAGTCGGGTAACGTAAATCTCTTCGAAGCGATAGACCTTGCGAGCCTTGCGATCGAGCTCGGGGCTACCTTTGTCGCGCAGAGTTTCTCGGGCGACAAGGAACAGCTCATCCCGCTGCTCAAGGCGGCGATGCATCACAAGGGGTTTGCACTTTTGAATGTTATCTCGCCGTGCGTCACCTTCAACAATAATCCGGGCTCGACGAAATCATACGATTATGTCCGCCAGCATATGGAGGTCACAGGAACCGTCGATTTCGTGCCCATCTCGAGAGAAATTCTTGCGAGTTATGAAGCCGGAAGCGTTAAGGACCTTACCATGCACGATGGCACCACGATCCACCTCCACAAGCTGGAAAAGGACTGGGACCCGCTCGATCGATTTTCGGCGATCAATGCCGTTCAGCGTTCGAAATCGAGGGGCGAGATACTCACGGGTTTGTTGTATTTGGACGAGAGTTCTCAGGAGCTGCACGACCTGATAAATACTACCGAAAAGCCGCTGAACACGCTTTTGAAACAGGATCTCTGTCCCGGTTCGGATGCACTCGCCAAGCTTAATGCGTCGCTAAGATAAGGCCGATCTTGAGGGGCCACCTGAAAGGGCGAGGGCGGCAACTACTGATTTCCGGCCGCGTGAAAATAATTCTTTTTATTGTGACGCAAATCACATTATCCGCGCATCCTGAGGTCTAGTCTGAAAGCGTCGGGAGTAAAGCCGCCAGGCTTGAATCCCGGCCACAAAGCACCTTTGCGGTGCCGGGATACACCGTTTAGGATGGCTTTTCATCGATTGCCGGGCGCCCTGTCGGAAGGCGCCCGGCGTCCTTTTGTGTTCCCGCGAGTCACTTTCAATCAACCATCGACGCCAGAATATCCGCAATATCTTTTTCGGTCGTGTCCGGATTAATGAAGCAAAACCGCGATACCGTTTCGTGTGTTCCGTTGGTTCGCCATTTAGTAGGAGCAACGAGAGCAAATCCATCCCTGTGGTTTTTTTGTGTCCAGTAAATGTAATCATCCGGCGTCCATCCGATCCGCCTGAATAGAACTATTGAAAGGCTCGGATCGCGAACGAGTTCGACATGCGCGGCTTCATCGATCAGGCGCCCGGCGATCAGGGCCAACTCGATACCGCGCTCTATCGCCTGCGTGTATCGGTCGGTGCCGTGCATCGCCAACGAAAACCACAGCGGCAGCCCGCGGACTCGCCGCGTAAGCTGGATCTGATAGTCAGCAGGGTTAAAGCCGCGATAACCTTCGTCGTAAAATATGTCGAGGTATGAGCCGCTTTGCGAGTGGGCAGACCGGCCCAGTTCTGGTTCGCGGTAAATGACGGCACCGCAGTCATAGGGCGAAAAGAGCCACTTGTGCGGATCGATCGTAATACTGTCGGCCAGTTCGATCCCGTTAAAGAGGTGGCGTACGCTTGGTGCCGCAAGGGCGGCGCCGCCATAGGCGGCGTCGACGTGAAACCAGATACCACGCTCACGAAGATAGCTGCCGACACCCGCGAGATCGTCCACGATGCCGGCGTTAGTAGTACCCGCTGTTGCTACGCCTGCGAAGAGCCGGAGTTGGTCCTCCTCATTTAGATCTTCGACCGCCGCGGCAACTTGCGAACCCTCCAGCCGGCCTTCGGTATCGATGGCCCGGACGTCCACATCGATCACCTTCGCCATGGCACGAACGGACGAATGTGCCCCCGCGGAAGTAACAATAAGGCCACGGGCGTTTTGCCGACTGGGATCCTTTGACCTCCACGCCTCTCTCGCGGCAACCATGGCTGAGAGATTTGCCGCGGTTCCGCCGCTGGTAAACACGCCAAAAGCAGGTTCCGGCAGCCCCGTTAGCTCAACGAGCCACCGCATCGCCTCATTCTCGGCGAAGATACAGCCTGCCCCCTCAAGCCAGTACGCACCATGGACACTCGCGGCCGAAGTTACCAGGTCAAACATTACCGCGGCCCTTGTCGGAGACGCCGGCACGAACGCCAGATGTCTGGGATGATCGATCGACACACTCGCCTTGACCAGAACCTCCCTAAATAACCGAAAGGCCTCTTCGCCGCCGATCCCTTTCTCCGTGATCGTCTCGCCGACTGCCGACCTGAGGTCGGCTTCGGTCCTTGGCTGGCCAAGTGACGGTTCTGTGTCGGTAATACGCTTGATCGCGTATTTCATTACGTCGAGTGTCATCTCGACCATATCTATGTCTACGTTATGCATATTGGTCAAATGCGGCGTCAACCACTTGAATATCAGTCATTTCAGGATACCTAATTTCTCAGAAGTACTTCCTTAGGGTCGTAAAAACTCACACTCGGGTGCAAAATATTTCATACTTTATTGCCCCATCTCACGCTAAACGCCCAAACTCTCCCAATAATTGACGATTTAGCCGCGATCTACGTGGCACGTCACTTGCGAATACTGTACCCGTAACAGTCTCGACCCGGCGAGAACCAGTGTGCCGCCACGAAGTCGAGTGCGAACGAGCGGAGTTCTCGTATGCCGGCCTCCAAACAATATCGAAAAGAGAGGATAACGTGACCGACACATCAAATCAAAAATTCCTCATCGTTAGGCGCGAAGACCTTTCGGACGTAACTTATTTGCTTGAGGTCAGCCACCCGATGATGGCCCGAGCCGCGAGACCCGGACAATTTGTCATCGTTATGTCACACGCCGAAGGCGAGCGGATCCCATTGACGATCGCGGATTTCGACCGGGAAAAGGGCACGATAACGCTGGTAATTCAGGCTGTCGGCAAGACAACCCTGGAAATGCAGCAGACGTGTCAGGAGGGAACCTCGCTTTACGGCCTAGCGGGACCGATGGGGATCCCGAGTCACCTCAGCGGAGCGAAAAAAGTAGTATGCGTCGGCGGCGGGCTCGGCGTTGCACCGGTCTATCCGCAGGCACGCGCGTGGAAGGAAAGCGGAGCTTATGTCATCGGTGTGCTCGGCTTCAGGAATAAGGACCTCATATTCTGGGAGGACAAGTTCCGAGCGATCTGCGATGAACTGATCATTTGCACCGACGACGGCTCGGCGGGACTTCAGGGTTTTGTAACGGACGGGATCAAGCTCGCTCTTGAAAGGCATCCCGATATCGAGGAAGTTGTCGCGATCGGCCCGCCCGTGATGATGAAAGCCAGCGCCGAGGCAACTCGCCCCTCCGGTGTCAAGACTATGGTGAGCCTTAATCCGATCATGGTGGACGGTACCGGAATGTGCGGCGGATGCCGCGTCAAGGTTGGCGAGATCGTTAAGTTCGCGTGCGTCGATGGCCCGGATTTCGACGGTCATCAAGTCGATTTTGATGACCTAATGATCAGGCTGCGGCGTTACAAGGAGGAGGAAAAGGCCGCGACCGAACGCTGGTCGGAATCCTGCCGAATGCGGGCCACAAGTGTTGAGAACGCCGCCTTGCAGTAGTTTAGGACAGAGTCATGGAGTGAATTCCATATGGCGAAGAAACGGACAGTACGAAGTATTCCACAAGAGCGGACGCCGGTCCGCGAACTTGATCCCGTTGTCAGGGCAACCAATTTCGAAGAGGTGAACTGCGGCTATACCGAACCCGAAGCGATCCTCGAGTCCACGCGGTGCTTGTTCTGCCCGGAACCAAAGTGCATTGACGGCTGTCCGGTCAATATCGACATTCCGGGTTTCATACTGAAGATCGGCGAGAAGGACTACCGCGGTGCGTACGACGTCATAACCGGTACAAATTTGCTTCCGGCAGTGTGCGGCCGAGTCTGTCCGCAGGAAAACCAGTGCGAAGGCGTATGCGTCGTGGGGGAAACTCTTATTCCTGTCGCTATCGGACGCTTGGAGCGATTTGTCGGCGATCTTGCGATCGCGAACAATTGGGTCAACTT
>CAYSMU010000322.1:0-4299 GCA_964432145.1 uncultured Chloracidobacterium sp. | reverse complement strand
TTAAGACAACGTCAAGACTTCGATCAAAACAGGAGATCAAATGAAAAATAAGATCGGTATTACTGCGTTCGTTCTGTCCGCCGCCGTATTTATGACGGGGACAGCCTGCCAAAAGGCCGAAAACACCAGCAGCAATAGCAATAAGGCAGCCAACAGCAATTCCGCGGCGACCGCTACCCAGGCCCCGCCGATCATGACGCCGGAGAAGGCGGGCGAGCCGGCTGCGGCCGGGTCTCCTACTGCGGCCTACAAAGCGGCCTATGCGGCACGCAAGAACAAGGATGTCGACGCTTTAAGAAAGCTAATGTCCAGGGACATCATGGAATTTTTCGCTGAGATCGGAAAGGAAGAGAAAAAAACCGTCGACGAGATGCTAAAGGAACTCTGCGACAAGCCGCAGGCTGCAACGGATGACGCACGAAACGAAAAGATAAACGGTGACCGTGCGACCGTCGAGTATCTCGACGAAGACGGCAAATGGCGAACGATGGACTTTATCAAAGAAGGCGGCAGTTGGAAACTGACGCTGCCCAAGATGGATGACCCGGAGTCAGAGTCGAACGACGACAATAACGAGAAAAAGCCCGGGGCAGAGGACGATAAATAACGATCCGGAAGCCGTGCAACGGGCTAGAAACCACCCGACGGGCAGATCACTTTACCGAGATCTTTTCCGCGATTATCCATTTACCGGGATCGACCTCCATTTTCGCCGGTTTGCGGGGCAGCTTAAGTTGAAAGGGCGTTTTCGGGCCGTATGCATGGATCGTTCCGCTCGCGATCTGATTACTTCCGAAATCGAATGTCACCGGAATCGGCATGAAGAATGTGTCCGAGACGTTTTCCTGTACCACGTTTCCGGTTACCTGAGCCGAGCCGTCCGCGTTGTCCTGGATGGTGTAGTCCACTTTGTATGACGGCATCTCGGTCGAGTAGACCCACTGGCGGAAGAACCAGTCCAGGTCCTTCATCTGATATTTCCGCGCGATCGGCGAGCGGGCAAAATGTTCACCGGCAACGACACGGAAATCGTCAGACGAGGCAGATCGATTTCTGAATCTGCTGGTAAAATCCTTCATCATGGCGAAAAATGCCTTGTCATCACCGGTTCCAGGGTCGGTGAGCAAGAAATGGATCATCCGCAAGACCAGCGCGCCCTTATTATAGATCAGGGCTTGATACGCACCTATGGTCTTCGTTGTGGAAAGCCGATGTCCGAGAATTATCGGCCCGACGTCGTTGAGCTTTCCACTGCCCAGTCCTGTAAGGGTCCTGGGCGGGCGTTTGAGCGAATCGCGCATATCGTCCAGCAGATCCCGACCCGAACCTTTGCCGTCCCGGGCGGCGGTGTAAAGGGCGCCCGAGTATTCGGCAAAACCCTCGCTAAGCCACTGGTCGCGGTACGAGCGCCATGCGACTATATTGCCCCACCACTGATGAGCGGTCTCATGAGAAATGAAAACAAAGGTGTATTTACTTGTTCGATCCGCTGGCGGGATCATGAGCATCGAGGGAAATCCCTGCCCGAAGCCGTAAGGATGAAATGTCGCACTGTACGATTCGTAAGGGTAGGCCCCAAATAGTGCATTAAAGTAGCGGACGCTGTTATTGAGTTCCGCGAGAATAAAGCTCTCTTTGATCGGCAGTGCGGCTCCCGAGACAGAGTTGAATTCCAGTGGGATCTGCTTGTCCGAACCTTCGAACTTGACTGTCTCGATATGGCGTTCCCAGGGGCCCAGGGCGAACGTTACTAAGGCAACGGGCTGGGCCATTTTGTATCGCGTTATCTTGACGTCCTTGTCTTCGGGCCACTCAGCCTCGCTTTCGCGAAGGCCTACACTCGCGACCTTAAGTCCCTTTGAGTGCAGATAACTAAGCGTATAGGTCGAACGGTCGAGATACCCGTGGCGCGGATACCACGATTCGTTCGATCGTGGATACGTGCAGTGAGCGATATTCTCGGCGGCACGCAGAAAGTCACCCTCGGCGTCGAATTCAAGTTCGATCGTCTGTCCTTTGGACAACGGTTGGGGCAGGACCACGGTAAATCCGCCTTCCCAGTTCTCTTGAAAATAGGTCAGGTCGGACGTTCCCTGACGGACGCTTTTGATACGCATCTGTTTCTTAAGACGCGCGTCGTCATATTCGCCCAGCGATTCGCCTATGACAAACGGGATCGCCCGCAGCCCGTCTGACAGCGAGACCATCCGTGCCTTTGCCCTCAAGCCCAGTTTGTTTTTTGGTGAACGCAGATCAAGCTGGATGTCATAATGCTCGATATCGACGAGGTCGTGGGTATCGGAATATGCAGCGGCGGCGCGGGCGTAGTCGCTCTCTGAATGAAAGGCAGTCAGGACCTCAGCCCCGACGTTTGAGCCCTTATATGTATAGATAAGCCCTTTTTCACCGCCATTTATCCCAAAATAGGCCGTTGGGATCCGGTTCTGATGATCGATAACAACATGCAGCGGAGCTATCTTGCCGCCGTCAAATGAGCCAAAAAAGAAACCTGGTGACTCACCGTTCGCTATCGAGAGAGTCAAACGTGAGGCTATGTTTGCACCGGTTTGCGTCAGGATCTTGTTGTTAAATTCGGCGGCAAGCTTTACAGCCTGCGCGGGAGCACTCTCCTGTTTGGTGTTCCGGCCAATGACGTCGGATGTATCGTCACTAAATCGGAGAACGGCGGTTGTAAAATCGGTAGCGACCGAATCAGCCTTGAGCAGGCGCCGAATATTCGCCTGCTCAAAGTCGTTTGGCGGAGCATCAGCTTTGAGCGAACCCTGACCGACGAAAACCGCTCCGGTGGCCTTGTCACCGCCGCTCAGGTAGAACGTACCTGTAAAGGTCAAGTTTACCCGGTCGCGCTTTAATGTCAGCCCGGACACGGAGACCGAACCTCCGGTGAGTTCGAATGCTTTGAGCTGAGCGTAAATATCGCCGCCGGAAATTGCAGGCTGGACCATCTGTGATGAGATGTTTAAGACGGAAGCAGCCAAAACCAAGAAAAGAGCCGCGGAGCGAATCAGGAAATATGAAAGCCAGGACATTCTCTTATTACCTCTCAGGAGTAGGGGCTTGAGCCAAATGGTCAGCGGTTTTCCAATAATACACATTTCCGACGAAAAAGAAACAGTCTTATTTACTAAACGCCTTCTCACGGGTATGGAACATCATCGTTAGACCGGACTGCAGGTGGCACCGCGGAGCGGTCCATTGCGAACTTCCGGGGGGACTGCAGATGTAAATTCACATACATCCTGCGGCAATGAAAAAAAGGGGAGGCCGTCGCCGGCCTCCCCTTTACCTAGCATCCATGGCTGCGGATCACTGCACCAACGAGACGCTTACCGTGCCGGTTAACGGGTTAACGGCAAATCTGAGCAATTGGCCCGCTCCGGGCAAAGTGCCGATGCCGGCGTTTGACGAATCGGATCCGCCGCGAGCGGTCTCGTCGCCAGATTTTCCAGGCTCACCACCTGCCGTGGAGGTTGCTGCGTTCATGCCGCTCAGGACGTTTGCCTTGACGCGGGCGGTGAATGAGAAGAGCACCATGTTCGGGTTGTTGAATTTGATCAACTTGTCCGCGCTCTCTTCATTCGGAATGAAGCTGGTGCCGACCGATTGCGAATAGTCGAAGACCGCAACGCCGCTCACGCCGTCACCTCCGTTAGCCGAATTGGAAACACGGACCGAGTTTCCAGTCGACTGGACGGACACGATCTCAAACCGCAGGTGCGGGTAGTAAACGGTGCTTGAATTGTTTTTCAAGGCCGTTACAAGCTCAGTCGAGCCCGGCGGGAACGTTATCGTACGGTTGACGGGCGCGATACTGTTCGTTGCATCTACCTCCGTCCGTCGCGAAACGGTGACTGTCTCTACATTACTCGGCAGGGTAACGTACTTGCCTATCCGTCCCGGTGTGATCGAGCGGATGCGATAGCTATACGTGCCGTCCGGATTTGAGAAACTTGCACTGGTTGCGTTCGACGGGGCACTTCCGACGACTGTCCAGTTGGTGCCGTCGGTCGATGCCTCGATCTCATAGGAATCGACTGCGCCGCGGGGTTGCCAGGTCAGCGAATAATTCCCGTCAAAATCGTAACGGACAGAGCCAAGCGTCAGATCGGAGGCAAATGGCTGGACGATCGGTGCCGCACCGCCGCGGAGCTCGGTGCTTTCGATAACGAAGTCCGTCGGTCCGTTTGCCCACCCGTAAACACGATAAATGTATGTTCCCGGGATGGTCGTGTTGGCCGAGATGTGCTCCGGAGAATCAGAATTGCCTGAGCTTCCGAT
>CAYSMU010000321.1:0-4302 GCA_964432145.1 uncultured Chloracidobacterium sp. | reverse complement strand
GATATGAGCAGAATGGACGAAATATTCAAACCTCAGGAAAAGTAGCGTGGCGTCAACAAAGTGTTCCTCATTGCCATTATCTTTGCGGCGGCAGCGATCGGGACGGTTATCTGGGTGCTTTCATTCCGGCCTTCGATCGAGGAGCAGACGGCTCAGATCCTGGCGGGTTCGTTCCAGGAGGGAACTCCGGAGTACGCGGAATTGAACAAGGACATTATCATTTCGACCGACCCTAAAACCGTCCAATCTCCCATGGCGACAGGAAAGATCTCGATGTTCATTCATGGGAATATCCGAAACAAGGGGACAAAGACGATCAATATTCTCGAGGTAAAAGTTGCGGTCGTGACACAGTTCAACGACGTTCTCCGCGAACGCAAGATCCTTGTAGTGCCGGTCCAACAGCCCACGCTCGGTCCCGACGAGACGATCCCGATCACTTTGACGCTTGATGGTTTTGAAAGATCAGACGACCGTGCGAATATTCGGTGGAAAGTGACGGCGATCAGGGCTCAATAGTACTTCAGAAGGACATTTCTGAACTCGCCTTCACGAATCGTGCGAAAGCCGCCAGGAAGTGGTTTAGGGCTTACGAGGATGCTGTAAGACGTATTCGCGAAGCACCCGGTCCATAAGCGATTGCCAACCTTCGCCTGTGGATCTAAAGTAGTCCAAAACCTCGGGGCTGTAGCGGATCGAGACAAGCTGCTTAGGATTTGCGGTCTTCGGGCGGCCTCGAAGAACACGCATCGGGATCATTGACCTTAGCTGCTTTGGCGTCAGCGGCTGGGCGTCAGGATCGGCTTTCGCTGCTTGCGCTATCTTCCGGTCTTCCTCCGGTGAAGGCATTTTGATAGTTTGATGTTTAGATATTTTCGACATAATGCCTAACCTCGCGGCGATTCGCCCGCCGCAGGCTGATTATCCCGAAAAGCGGTTCCCCTCTCGACAAATGCGACATAATAAAGCGTCTCGGTCTTAGACGCCAGTGCGATCATTCGCCTCTCTCCGTATTCGAAACGATCGTCCACCCAAACAAGGGCTTCATCCCAATCGAGTTCGGCCGCTAGACGCCATGCTTGGCTTGGTTAGCAATGTCTTTGGCTGGATCGAACTCAATTCTCACTATTTACTGTAGCTACAATAAAGAGCGGTGTCAAGGGGTTAGTAAATCGAACTAATTCAGGGTTTCTTTTACAAACAACTCTTCGAGCGACTGTTTTACCGGCTGGATCGACGCCAGGCGGCCGCCGGCGGTCCGCGTGATCTGAAGAACGGCTTCGATGTCGGATTCGTCTATGACCTGAATGCTCGCACCGTTCGGCTTGGCGGTAATCGATGCCCCCGCGATAAACTCGATCTGATCGCGTATCGCCTCAAATTCAACGCCCTGAACATTGATCTCTAAGGCACGCGACGCGTCGTCAGAGGTAAGCAACTCGTCGAGATGTCCGGACGCGGCTAGCTTACCAGCTCGAAGAATGGCAACTTCGTCGCACAGAGCTTCGATATCCGAGAGAATGTGCGTGGACATAAAGACCGTCTTTCCCTTGTCACGCAGGCCGGCGATCAACTCGCGTATCTCGCGTCGGCCGACGGGGTCGAGCCCTGACATCGGTTCGTCTAGGAAAACGACCTCAGGATCGTTTATGAGCGATTGAGCGAGGCCCACACGCTGAAGCATGCCCTTTGAGAATTTGCGAAGCTGCTTCTTGCGGTCTTTTTCCGCAAGACCCACGGCGTCAAGCAATTCTCCGGTCTTTTTGCTGCGAGCGGCGGCGTCAAAGCCGAAAAGCCGCCCGAAATAGTCCATCAACTCCGTCGCCGACAAATAGTCGTAAAAATAGGGATTTTCGGGACAATAGCCGATGCGGCGATGCATTTCGACGTCCGAGATGTCACAGCCGAGTATCTTCGCTGAGCCCGAGGTCGGGAATTGGAGCCGCATCAAGGTTTTGATGGTCGTGGTCTTGCCCGCTCCGTTACCACCAAGAAAGCCGAAAATCTGGCCCGGCCGGACATTGAGCGTCAGGTCGTCGAGGGCCCGGACCCTTTTCTTTTTGAGGAAACCGGTCTCGTAGTCCTTTGTTAGGTTTTTGATCTCAATAACAAATTCCATAATCAAGGATCCAATAGACTTTTAGCGAATCTCTGCCAAGGGCAACCCTGTCAACGCCGGGTCGAGCTTGACCCGGCAACTCTCTTTGTCCAGCAAATACGGTGCGTCAGTCGGGTCGACAAGGCGGTTTGCCCGATCGACGCGAAATTGCCTGTTCTCAGGCAGTTTTACCGTAATCAGCATCGCCGTGATCTCGCCAAAACTATTGGCGCAGCGACCGTTACGCTCCTTAAATTCCGTAAGTACGCGGTCGATAGCCTCGCGTTCGTCAAGAGAATCGAGCTCTTTCAACCGCCGCTGCGCGGTGATCCGGACCATTTCATCGTCCGAACCGGCGAGCATTTCGCGATATATCGATCGAGCGGTCTCACGGCTGCCGCCCTCGGTCTTCATGGAGGCCGCCATAAGCTTCATAAAGGGCGGTGCCCCGGCGATCTGCGAACCCTTTTCGTAGGTTTCCGATGCCTTTTGATAGTCCTTGAGCTTCCAGTAGATATAGCCAAGGTGCTGATAAAGCCTCCACGACTCTGGATTTGCCGATATGCCTTTTTCGACAAGGTCGACCGCCTGTTTGGGATCGATCGCGGGCAGCACTACAGCACCGTACGAATAGCCGGCAATAAAATGCGGATCGAGGTCAGTCGCGTTGTCGAGCAGGGGGTAAAGCAGCCGCGGATTTAGCTCACGCAGGTCGTCAAGATTGATGTCCTTATCCTGCGAGGCGATCATCTTGTCGCCGATGTACTGCAGCGAACGCATAAAATACCAGTCCGCGGCAAGGCCCTCGGCCCCAAATAGAAACCCTCTCGCACCTGACGCACGAAAGGTAAGATCGGAGTCCGTATATCCGTCAGGCAATTGAGGCCGGCTTTGTTCGAGCGATCCATTGAGAAAAATGGCGACAGCGAGCCCGAGGGAAACGACCACGGCCGGAAGCAGTATATTATGGATCAGCCCTTTTGACATTACTTGAAGTTACGCCTGCTAAATATTACAACCGTTATGGTTAAGAGGATAGCATCCAGAACGATGGCATACACCGCAGCGGTCCCGATAAGGGACGGAGGGGCGACCATCCCGTTCGAAGTCTCTGTAATAAAGCTGAAGTGCGATAGGTTTGGCAATAGGTAATAGATCCCCTCAAATATCATCTTTGATACGTTTGAGTTTAGGCCCTGCGCCAATTCCCGAAGCGACGAGCTGAAATGCCCTATCACGAATACAAAAAAAGTGAGAAGTGCGGACAGCGCGGGCGTCGAGAATGAAGAAAACATAATGGCCACAGCCGTCAGCACCGTAAGTTCGAGAAAAATGAGCAAAACGGCGGCCCAAACGGCCCCGGCAAACCTGCCGCCCTGTACATAAACGAGAGCCAGCGTCACCCCGACACCCATTACCGCAACATTTACAAGCAGCGTTAGACACAGGCCGAGATACTTGCCGATGATGAATTCGCCGCGTCCGACGGGCTTTGCAAAGATCGAATACACGGTGCGCTTTTCGATCTCCTTCCACACAAGGCTGACGCCAACGAATATCGAGATGAATGTCCCAAAAATAAGTACCGAGCTGAGGCCGAGGTTGACGATCACGCGGGCTTCCTGACCGGCGGTCAATTCGCCGAGAAAGATGGCGCTTGCCGTGATCAGCAATACGAAGACGATCAGATTGTACAGTATCCGGTCGCGGACCGCCTCGCGAAAGGCGTTTTTCGCGATGGTCAAGATCCGGGGCAGGAATCCTGTTCCTTCGTAAGACATAACCCTTTTTTAAACAATATTTAGGCGAGGTGTGGCCTGCGCCGATGCCACCATTCTAGCATGAACTATTAAGTATCGAACAATATTCTCTAACGCTCAAAAGATCGCGCGCAATTCATTGCTATCTATCCTATGATATGGTACAGTTAGCCGATGGGCGAACGACGGCTCTTTGCCTTTACCGAGACCCTTATTTTTACAGAAGATCTGATGCGAATAGCGAGCGACGATGTCTTGTTCGCAATTCAAAACGACCTTCTCGCAAATCCGTTGTTGGGAGATGTCATAAAAGGGGCGGGCGGAGCCAGGAAAGGCCGGGTTGGCGATCCTAGGCGGAGGAGTGGAAAGAGCGGTGGTTTTCGGTTTATTTACGTTTATCTGCCTGGAAGCGCCCGATTCTATCTGCTCGCGATATACAGCAAA
>CAYSMU010000320.1:2781-4315 GCA_964432145.1 uncultured Chloracidobacterium sp. | reverse complement strand
TTCCTTTGCGGCGTATTACGGTATAACGTTTTGATCGACCATGCCGCCGAAGGTGCGGGAATTGATCGCTATGCTTGAAAGATCCGGCTTTATTGTTAGGGCAGGCAAGGGGAGCCATAAAGTCTATTCGCATCCGGATCTGGTCAAAACTGTGACGATATCCGGCAAACAGGGCGACGACGCTCACCGTTATCAGGTCAAGAATGTTCAGGAAGCCATAAACGCGCTGAACAAGAAGTAACTAATATGGCTCACGATCGTTACAAGAAAGTAGTTTATTGGAGTGATGAGGACGAGTGCTTTATCGGCATTTGCCCGGAACTTATATACGGCGGTGTTCATGGCAATGACCCGGTTGAGGTGTTCAGAGAACTAACCGAGGCCGTTGAGGAGACGATTGAAATAATGTTGGCGGACGGAAAAACCTTGCCTGAGGCAAAGCGGAGCGTCCTTGTTGAAACCTTATAAATTTGATTGAATTACAATGCAGACACAAAGAACATTAGACGAGTTTAAGAACGAACCATTTACAGATTTTTCTAAGCCTGAGAACGCCGATGCGATGCGTGCGGCGATCGAAAAGGTGCGGAGCGAGCTTGGCCGGGAGTATCCGATAGTGATCGGCCGCGAAAAGATCAGCCTCGATCACAAGGTCCGAAGTATCAACCCCGCGAATACCGCAGAGGTTGTCGGCGTTTTCTCGGAGGGCGATTCGGACACTTCGCTTGTCGAGAGGGCGATCGCGACCGCGAACGAGGCATTTAAGAGTTGGCGAAATGTTCCCGCGGCAGAGCGTGCCGAGTACCTGTTTAAGACTGCGGCCGTCATGCGTGAGCGAAAGCACGAGCTATCGGCATGGATGGTCTTTGAGGTTTCGAAGACGTGGGCCGAGGCTGACGGAGACACTGCCGAAGCGATCGACTTTTGCGAGTTCTACGGCCGAGAGATGATCCGCTGGGCTGCCGAACAGCCGGTCACGCCGTATCCGGGCGAGAAGAATATATTCGAGTACATTCCTCTCGGAGTCGGAGCTGTCATCCCGCCATGGAATTTCCCGCTGGCGATCATGGCCGGCATGACGATGGCCGCCGTCGTGGCCGGGAACACCGTCGTGCTCAAGCCATCGTCCGATTCGCCGACGATCGCGGCGAAATTCATCGAGATCCTGGAGGAAGTAGGGCTTCCGGCTGGCGTCGTCAATTTCATTTCGGGCAGCGCTCAGACGGGCGAGGCGATGGTGACGCATCCGAAGACGCGTTTTATCTCATTTACCGGTTCCAAGGGCGTCGGGCTCCATATCAATGAGGAAGCCGCAAAAACGCGGCCTGGGCAGATATGGATCAAGCGAGTCGTGGCGGAAATGGGCGGTAAAGACGCGATCGTGGTTGCGGACGACGGCGATATTGACGCGGCGGCAACGGGCGTTGTGCAGGCGGCGTTTGGCTTCCAGGGACAGAAGTGTTCCGCTTGTTCGCGTCTGATCGTCGATGAAAAGGTCCACGACGAACTTATGGAAAAGGTCGTCGCCCTAACC
>CAYSMU010000320.1:0-2771 GCA_964432145.1 uncultured Chloracidobacterium sp. | reverse complement strand
TGCTGCCGTTATCAATAAACGCTCGTTCGACACTACGATGGGCTATATCAACAAAGGTATCGAGGAAGGCGGCGTTGTGCTCGCGGGCGGCAACGGTGACGATTCGAACGGCTTTTTCATCGAGCCGACTGTCATCGATAATGTCGCTCCGGGAGCGACGATCGAGCAAGAAGAGATCTTCGCACCCGTTCTAGCTGTGATCAAGGCGCGCGATTACGATCACGCCCTCGAGATCGCGAATGATACGGAATTTGGACTTACAGGTGCGGTATATTCACGCTCGCCGGAGCGGCTCGAGCAGGCGCGACGCGATTTTCATGTCGGCAACCTGTATCTCAACCGCAAATGTACGGGAGCTTTGGTCGGCGTTCATCCGTTCGGGGGATTTAACATGAGCGGGACCGACTCAAAGGCCGGCGGACGCGAGTATCTTCTCCAGTTTATGCAGGGCAAATCGACGGCGCAGAAGATCTGACAATTCTAGAGGAATAATGAAAAAAATCGCTTCACTGATCGCGATGGCCGTGTTTGCGGCATCGGCGTTTGGACAAAAGGCCAAGCCCGCGCCAAAACCGCAGCCGGCAAAACCGATAATCTTTGCCGTTCTTAACGACGGCAGGTCGCTCGAACCGATCGCCTACGTAAGCAAAGGCAAGCTCGAAGCTCCGGTTGACGGCGGCGCCGAGGGCGGCATTATTGCCGCATTCAATAAGGCATATTACAAACCGGGAACGGTGTATCGCCTGATATTCGGTGCCGCAAATGCAGGCACGGTCACGGTCAAGTCGTCTAATGCCAAGGCCGACTGTGCGGCCAACATGGCAACGGCAACGACAAGTGCTCAAAAGACACCGCTGAAGGGCCTCGTGATGGGTTTGGCGACAAATGTCGCGAGCAAGTGGACCGCGGCAAGTTTTCGCCGGAAGCCGACCGAAGCCGAGAGAGTTGAGATCGAGGGGCTGGTAAAGGCCGAATTCACCAAGCAGAAGCTGACACCTAAAGTACTGCGCTATCAAAACCTGACGGCGCTCGATGTAGAAAACGACGGTAATGCCGAACTCGTCGGTTCGTATTGGGTCGAGGTGGACAAGCAGACGCGGGCATTGCTATTTTTCATTGCCGCGAAGGGATCGAATGGCAAATACGCCTTAGGCCACAGAGAATATCGTTCTATCGACCAGTCGGGTGTGATGAGCGGAGACATAAAGAATGTCGATGAAGGAGTTTATCATGAGCTGCTTCTTGACGCGTTTGACGTAAACGGCGACGGCAAGGCCGAGATCTTTACGTACACACAGTCGTTCGAAGGCTCTGGATTCGCAGTTTACGAGCGTTCCGGGAGCAATTGGACCAAGCTGTTTGACGGGTCGAATTATCATTGCGGTTACTGATCTTCGTCTCATACGAAATTTCGTTTTTCATTTTTCAAGTGCTAAGTTCTTAGGTGAACTTAGCACTTTTTTCTTGAGGCATATGAGAACGATATTTCTACAACTTGTCGTCATCGTCGTGGTCTATTGCATGACGGCGGCATCATTCGCCCAGACGGTGGCGCCGCTGTTTCCGGTCAAACGGGCCGAGTCGGCAGAGACCTGGAAACGCGACGGATGGAACGCCGTCCAGACCGCAAAAAAACAGAAGATCCGCACGGGCAAGGCGAAAAGTGTGATCTTATTCATCGGTGATGGGATGAGCATCTCGACCCTTACTGCCGCGCGAATATTCGAGGGGCAGCTACGGGGCGAAAGCGGTGAGGAAAACAGGCTCAGTTTTGAAGAGTTTCCGTTCTCGGCATTGTCCAAAACTTATAGTGCCGATCAACAGACGTCCGACTCGGCGCCGACCATGAGTGCGATGATCACGGGCGTAAAGACCGATGAGGGGGTTTTGTCGGTCAATCAGAACGTGCTGCGTTCAAACTATAGGACCGTTGCCGGTAACGAGACAAAGTCGCTGCTCGAATATGCCGAGGAGTCGGGGCGTTCCACCGGGATCGTGTCTACTGCCCGCGTGACGCACGCTACTCCGGGAGCCTGTTACGCACATACTCCCGACCGGGACTGGGAATCGGATGCGGACATATTCCGGTGGGCAAAGGACGCGGCAAGCGCCAAGTTTCCCGATATCGCGAGACAGTTGATCGAGTTCAAATACGGTGACGGTATCGAGCTCGTCTTTGGCGGCGGAAGGTCAAAATTCATGACCAGGGATTCCAATGATCCGGAATATCCCGCCCGGCAAGGGGAACGGCTCGACGGGCGAGATCTGACAGCGGAATGGCGGGCGAAATACAAGAACTCGTCCTATGTGTGGAATCGGCAGCAGTTTGACGCGATCGATCCGAGAAGGGACAAACACACGCTCGCATTATTCGAGCCGAGCCACATGAAATATGAGACGGACAGGCAAAAGGATCCCGCGGGCGAGCCTTCACTCGCCGAAATGACGAACAAGGCTATCGACATACTCTCTCAAAATAAAAAAGGATACTTCTTGATGGTTGAAGGCGGCCGGATAGATCACGGTCATCATGACGGGAATGCCTATCGGGCATTGCGCGATACGGTTGCATTGTCGGACGCCGTCCGTGCAGCGGTGAAGCGAGTGAACCTGGACGAAACATTGATCGTTGTGACGGCAGACCATAGTCATACGCTCTTTATACAGGGCTATCCCGCACGCGGAAACAACATCCTGGCCTGGTCCGCGAGATCGGTGCCGGCGGCGAGCCCGAGCCAAACTACAAACTTGATCGCAACAAGATGCCTTAC
>CAYSMU010000319.1:0-4318 GCA_964432145.1 uncultured Chloracidobacterium sp. | reverse complement strand
TGCCCGCTCAACTCGGTCACTTTCACTTTCTTTCTTGCGGCGAGTTTATGATCCGGCGGGACTATCAGAACGAGAAGATTGTCGGGCATCGGAACTATCGTCAGTCCCCTGCGCGGCTCGGGAAACGCGAGAACTCCTAGCTCGACCGTGCCGCTGAGAACGTCGCGGACAACGCGCGTTGTCCGCGAGTACTCGAGATCTATCTTGGCGGCAGGGAACTTGGTCATAAACTCACGTACCTTAGCCGGCAGCTCATGAAGCCCGACACTATAGACGGTAGCCACCTTGACCGTTCCGCCGATCTTGCCGACGACACCCCGGAGGCTTTCCTGAAGCTGGTCGTACGCATCGAGCACGCGCCTCGCCTCGCGGTAAAAGACCTCGCCCGCGGCGGTCAGCTTCACGTCCCGTCGGCCGCGAATTCGCTCCAACAAGCGACGTTTAAATTTCTCCTCGAGAGATCTAATTTGTTGGCTGACTGCCGACTGCGTGATGAAATTGCGCTCGGCGGCGAGCGAAAAACTCTCAAGATCAACGAGATCGCAAAATACTTTCAAAGTCTCGATGTGCATATTCACCCGCCTTTAGTTAATAAGTAATACTACTTGAACACCTCAACATTTTTCATTTTATCTTATCTGAATTTCTCCGTATCATAAAAAGCTCAGAAGTGCCGTTGCCGAAGTCCGTCTTAGTTTGTAAAATCCAAGACAGTAATTCAGCACTTATTTTTCGGCTTATTCAGGATGGCGACCAGATTCTCCAACACCTTTTTGTTGCGCAAGCTGCACCAGATCACGGGCATCGTTCCGCTCGGGATTTTCTTCTTCGTCCACATGTTCACCAACTCGAAGGCAATGAATGGTGAGGCGAGCTTTGTAAAGGCGGTCAAGGACATCCATGACATCCCATACCTGCTGTTGATCGAGATCTTCGGAATATTTGTGCCGCTGCTGTTTCATTCGGTTTACGGAATACTGATCTCGGCTGAGGCGAAACCGAACGCCCTTAACTATGCCACCGCACGGAACTGGTTTTATATTTTTCAGAGAGCGACGGGTATCTTTCTCTTTTTCTTTCTGCTTTTCCATATCCTGAACCTCCGTTTTGGCGTGATACCGGGCCTTAATATGACGCCGGTCGCCGGCAATGCCGACAAGGCATACGCGATAGTCGCTATGGAATTTCAGATGACATGGGTGCTCGTCATCTATATTTTTGGCGTACTTGCGACCGCCTGGCATCTTGCCTACGGGTTCTTTCTCTTTGCGGTGGATTGGGGCATCGTTATTGGTGAAAAGGCACAGCGTGTGACACTGACGGCGTGTCTCGGATTGGCGTTGCTGCTCTCATTTGTCGGCGTTAACGCGGCATTCGCCTTTGTCCGGCCGTGCGGGCTGCTGCCAAAGGTATTGTGCGAGGAGCCAAAGAAACCATCAACTGGCGGGTCGGTGAAGTTTTAGTCGTATGGCATCAAATTCACTAAAGATTGCGATCGTTGGCGGCGGGCTCGCGGGCCTGGCTGCGGCGATGAAGATCGCGGAAGCCGGCCACGAGGTCGACCTTATCTCGGTCGTTCCGGTCAAGCGCTCACATTCGGTCTGCGCACAGGGCGGCATTAACGGAGCGGTCAATACAAAGGGCGAGGGCGATTCGCCGGCAAAACATCTCGACGACACTGTATACGGCGGAGACTTTCTCGCCAATCAGCCGCCGGTCAAACGTATGACCGACATGGCGCCCGAGATCATCTATCTGTTCGATCGAATGGGAGTGCCGTTCTCAAGAACGAAAGAAGGCTTGCTCGATTTTCGACGCTTTGGCGGGACTTTGCACCACAGGACCGCGTTCTCGGGAGCCTCGACCGGACAGCAACTGCTTTATGCGCTCGACGAGCAGGTCCGAAAATGGGAAGTTGGCGGCAAGGTCAGAAAGTACGAGGGCTGGGAGATGCTCTCACTTGTGCTCGACGATCATCAGGTCTGTCGAGGGCTGATCGCAATGAATCTGCAGACGCTCGAACTCAAGTCGTTCGCGGCGGATGCCGTTATCATGGCGACGGGCGGCCCGGGACTGATATTTGGCAAGTCTACGAACTCGATGACCTGTACCGGGAGCGCGACTTCCGTTTGTTACCAGCAGGGAGCTAAATATGCTAACGGCGAGTTTATCCAGGTGCATCCGACCTCGATCCCGGGCGAGGACAAACTAAGGCTGATGTCCGAGTCTGCCCGCGGCGAGGGCGGCCGTGTCTGGGTGCCCAGAAATGACGGTGACGTGCGTTCGCCGAAGGATATACCCGAGAATGAGCGCTGGTACTTCCTTGAAGAGAAGTATCCGGCATATGGCAACCTGGTTCCCCGCGACATCGCGACACGCGAGATTTTTCAGGTATGTCTCGAGGGCCACGGCGTCGGTGGTGAGAATCAGGTCTATCTCGATCTCACGCACATTCCGGCGGCAACACTCACCGAACGGCTCGGAGCTATCCTCGAGATATATGAGATGTTCGTCGGCGACGATCCTCGGTATGTTCCAATGAGGATCTTCCCGGGCGTTCATTATTCGATGGGCGGCCTCTGGGTGGATTTTGAGCAGCGGACGAACATCCCGGGGCTGTTTGCGGCTGGCGAGTGCGATTATTCGATCCACGGAGCAAACCGCCTCGGGGCCAACTCGCTTGTTTCCTGTGTTTACGGCGGGTTTGTCGCCGCACCTTCGGCGATCGAATATGCAAAGAACGTGGAACGCGGTCCGACCGAATCCAACGGCATTCATGAGGCCGAACTCAAGCGTCAGCAGGATATCAACGACTCGATCGTAAGTAGCGAAGGCGGTGAAAATCAATATAAGCTGCACGATGAACTCGGAAAGGTAATGACCGACAATGTCACTGTCGTCCGTTATAACGACCGTCTGCAGGCGACCGACGATAAGATCCGCGAGCTGCAGGAGCGTTTCAAAAAGATCTCGATCAACGACTCGAACCTTTGGGCGACGCAGGCGGTGCCGCATGCCCGGCAGCTTAGCAATATGCTCGAACTGGCACGCGTCATAACGCTCGGGGCTTTGAACCGCAACGAGTCACGCGGGGCCCACTACAAACCCGATTTCCCGGATCGCGATGACGAGAATTTTCTCAAGACGACGATCGCCGAGTATTCGGCCGAGGCCCCGGTGCTTAGCTATGAACCGGTCGATGTGTCGCTCGTGGAACCGAGGAAAAGGGACTATTCGTCTGGGAAAAAGAAAGGATAAAAGCGATCAAGCGTACGTCAAGACCGGGAGCAGTATCTACCGGGCAAAGAATCGATGAGTGAACATCTCGAAAAGAAACGGCTCGACAATCCGCCTGCGACGATCAAGTTCAAGATCCAGCGGCGTGAGAAGGAAGGTGCGCCGGTACATTGGGACACCTTTGAGCTGCAATACCGCCGTAATCTCAATGTCATCTCGGCCCTGATGGAGATCCGCAAGAATCCAGTCACTGTTGAGGGCAAGGCGACTACGCCTCCAGTCTGGGATATGTCGTGCCTCGAACAAGTCTGCGGTATTTGTACGATGGTGATCGACGGCAAGGTGCGGCAGTCGTGCTCGGCCCTTATAGACGATCTGCTGCTCGCGAGCGGCGGTGATACGGTGGTGCTGCAGCCGATGTCGAAATTTCCGAACGTACGTGACCTTAAGGTTGATCGTTCAAAAATGTTCGAGCATCTCAAACAGGTCGAGGCATGGATCGAACTCGACGGCACATACGACCTCGGCCCTGGCCCGCATGTGCCGAACGAGCTTGCTCAAGAGCGATACGCACTTTCACGGTGCATGACCTGCGGATGCTGTCTCGAGGCGTGCCCTCAGTATGGTGACGACAATTACATAGGCCCGCAGGCGATCGCCCAGGCGAGGCTGTTCAATATGCATCCCACCGGCAAGATCACCAAAGAGGAAAGGCTCAACGGCCTCCTCGGCGACGACGGCATTACAAACTGCGGCAACGCACAGAATTGCATCCAGGTTTGCCCGATGTCGATTCCGCTGACAAAAGCGATCTATGAGACCAACCGCGATATCACCGTGGATGCTCTGTTTGGTTGGTTGAAGAAGTAAGTATTGTACCTGCGAAATAAATTAAAAGACGCTAAGGGAAAATACCTCCTTTTAGCGTCTTTTTGTATATTTCAAGTGTCTATAGATCTTAAGGTTTTAGGCCGACCGATCGATCCGGGGCGATGGATTCAATATGTTTGATGACCTTTTGAATAAGCCATTCAGGGGTTGACGCGCCCGCGGTTACGCCGACCCGCTCAACACCGATAAG
>CAYSMU010000318.1:3016-4319 GCA_964432145.1 uncultured Chloracidobacterium sp. | reverse complement strand
TACGGAGCCGACGCGTCCCTTTCAATTTTAGTTTGTACCCTCGCCCAGTCACGCTGGGGTGGTTTGACCTAAGGTATATTGACCACAAGCTTGAGCAGTTTCCACTCGCCGCCGCGCATGACGTACTCATAATCGAAGCGGACACCGAATGGCTTGGTCTTGAACTTACCCTTGGCCATTAGTATCTTGAGGCCTTTCTCCGTTCTGATTCCCGGCGGACTGTCGAACTCAGCGTCCATGTTTTGGACCTTATCCAGGATCGGGACCACCAGTTTCTTCTTGTCCGTGTACGACTTAAAAGCTGTCTCCATTTGTTCCACCGTGTACGTGGACTGAAAATCGGTAGACGCTTTGTCGTAGAGGGCGTTAAAGTCCTTCGTATCGACTGCCTCGGCAAAATCAGCTGTCGTGTCCTTTACCAGTCCCTCGACAACAGAATTTGACGGAACCGAATCGTCACTCTTGGTGTCTGACGAATTCGACGTACTGGCTGAATTGCTGTTCTTGGCGAGATTTGCAAGGTCAAAGTCCTTGTTACAGTTGCAGCCGAGAGCGATCGAGAGAACAACCGCGAGAGCGATCGGCCCGCTGATCTTGTTGTTTTTGCCGAAGAAAAGCTGGCTTATTAAGTTACGCATGTCGTTCTCCTATGATGTTCTCTACTGAGATCTCTCGACCAGGTTGATCAGCGTGCGGATCGCAACGCCTGACGGCCCCTTTGCCATATGTGGTTTACCGTTGTCGAGCCATGCCGTACCTGCAATATCGAGGTGAGCCCACTTGGCCTTATCCACAAACTCCTGGATAAAAACGGCTCCCATTATCGTGCCGGCCTTGCCACGCGGTCCGATATTCTTGATATCGGCTATATCGGACCGGATGTCCTTACTGTACTCGGGGCCAACCGGCAATTGCCAATAGCCCTCGCCGGCATCCTTACCGCATGCGACGATCTCATCGACCAGGCCCTGATCGTTGCCCATGATACCGGTATTATGGGCACCAAGTGCGATAATGACGGCGCCCGTTAGGGTGGCCATATCGACGATGCGGGTCGCGCCTTGCTTCTCGGCGTAGGCGACCGCATCGGCCAGGATCAGGCGGCCTTCCGCGTCGGTGTTAAGTATCTCGATCGATTTGCCGTTCATCGCATGAACGACGTCACTGGGCCGGGAAGCCTTGCCGTCCGGCATATTCTCGACAGCCGCGACGATACCGATCACCGGCACGCTTGGCTTGAGGAGTGCGATCGCACGCATCGTGCCGATAACGGTGCCGCCGCCCGACATGTCGTATTTCATCG
>CAYSMU010000318.1:0-3006 GCA_964432145.1 uncultured Chloracidobacterium sp. | reverse complement strand
GGGCTTGATCGAAATGCCGCCTGTGTCGAAAGTGATGCCTTTGCCCACGAGGGCGAGCACGTCGCCCTTTTTCGCGGTTGACTTGGCGGGCTCGTAGCGAAGCACGATAAGTTTGGCCGGCTGCTCGGAGCCCTTCGAAACACTCAGGAGCGAACCCATGCCGAGCTTCTCCATTTTGGCTTCGTCGAGGATCTCGCATTTCAGGCCGACCTCTTTGGCCATCGCCTGCGCACGCTTTGCCATCTCGGTCGGCGTGAGGATATTGGGCGGCTCGTTGCAAAGGTCCCGAGTGAAATTCATTGATTCGCCGATCGACTGGCCGCGGGTAATACCGGCCTTGAGATCCGCCGGCTTTGCGCCGTCGATACAAACGACGAAGCTGTCGACCGACTTTTTGTTCTTGTCCTTCGTCTTGTATTTGTCTATCTCAAACTGGCTCGTAATGAAACCCTGTACGGCGTATTGAGCGGTTTCCGATGCACCCGCATCACAGCGCGGCAGGAATGCAAAGCTCTTAACACCGCGGTGGCGTAGATATCTCGTCGCCGTGCCCGAAACGTTTCCTGCAGAGAATGCCTTGTAATCTTTGCTATCGCCGACTCCGACAAGCAGCAGCCGCCCCGCCTTCACACCGCCATTCGGGACGAAACGGACGAGTGCGGTCTGGCCCACGTCACCCTTGAACTCTTCGGATTTGAAAATGCTCGCAACAAGCCCGCCAGTCAGCTTGTCGAGATCTTTAAGTACACCGCTGGCAGGTTTTTCCCCCTTGAAGACGGCAACAGCCAAGGCCTCAACATTGGCCTCGGTAAAATTTCCGGTTATTCCCTGGAATTTCATCAACACCTCGTAAAATCTATGTTTTGCTTAATAAAACGCTGTAATATCTATAACTTATCTGAGCTTTTCTTTCAACTCGGCCCGAGTTTCTCTTTCGACGGTCTTTCGCATTTCGGTTTCTCGTTTGTCGTAAAGTTTCTTTCCCTTGGCAACGCCGATCTCAAACTTGATGCGGCCGTTCTTCCAGTATATCCGCGTTATGACAAGCGTCATGCCCTTTTGGGTAGTTTCCTTTTGCAGTTTCTCGATCTCTTTGCGATGCAGGAGCATCTTACGCGGCCTTAGAACGTCGTGATTATTGATATTCCCATGCGAATAGTGCGAGATATGGGCGCCGATCAGCCATACCTCACCGTCCTTGATCTGGACGAACGACTCTTTGAGCTGAATGCGGCCCGCCATAATGCTTTTGACCTCTGTCCCGACCAGAGCAGCCCCGGCCTCGAACTTATCGAGGATAAAATGTTCGTGGTACGCCTGGCGATTGTTTAAGATCTCTTTCTCAACCGACATAAACAACCATTGTGCCATAAGACCTACACAACGCATGAGTCCGACAACTCCTATTCTCTAAATAACTGACCGAACACGGTTTGACAGACCAAGCGGCCAGACCGTAAATTATTAGTTACGCTGGGAGATCGTCTAATGGTAGGACTGCAGTCTCTGGATCTGCCTATCGGGGTTCGAATCCCTGTCTCCCAGCCAACTTACAGTGGTCAGTGGCCGGTGGTCAGTGATCAGAAAGGGCTTTTGTGGCTGACCACTGATCACTGACTACCGACCACTGCTCCTATGGACGGCTGGCATGAAACCGAAGTTCGGGTGCGCTACGCCGAAACTGACCAGATGGGGATCGCGCATCACGCCAATTACCTGATCTGGTTCGAGGCCGGACGTTCGGATCTATGCCGCGCACGCGGATTTTCCTATAAACAAATGGAGGACGAGGATGACGCTTTAATGGTCGTCGCCGAATCGTACGTCCGATACAAATCGCCTGCCTTTTACGAAGACATCCTGACGGTCAGGATCAAAGTGGTTGAGATCCGAAGTCGGATCCTGCGATTCTACTATGAGATCTTCCGCCAAGCGGACGAGACCCTTATAGCAGAGGGAGAAACCGTGCATCTTGTAACCGACCGGAACAAGAAAGTGAAAAAGATCCCCGACTTTTACCGAAATCGCCTGATCGACGAGGACCTCGACAAGTCGTTTCCACCGGACAAAGCCCCAAGCTAGCCCGTCGAGATACTCCCCTGCCATATTGACCCTGAAAACCGATAATTATCGGCGTTGCGCGACATTATCGGCGGTTTGGTATTCCATTCGGGCACGTATTGTGCAAACATGCCGCGGATCGCGCCGTGAGTTTCGGGCATCTTGTCTGGGTCGAACGACTTAAATATAGGGAAATCCCGATGCCGCGGACGCAAAAACCGGTATGCGTGAGTGGTCGTGAGTATGACTGAGTCGTACTCAGGCGTACCGGAAGGATCGGAGAACCCGGGCAGGGACAATTTGCCGAAACCTAAGTGTTGCAAACACGATAGTTATAGCCGCACGAGGTGTCGTATACCGTATTACGCGGGGAAAAGGGGAAAAATCCGACCACCTGGACAAGTGGAGAAGGGAAGAGTGAAAAAGAGAAAGAGTGAAAAAGCAAAAAAGGGAAAAAGGGGAAAGTGAAAAAGCGCCAAAGAAAGCAAAGAGGAGTAAATCTGTGTCCATCTGTATTCATCGGTGGTTGAATTTCCTAATTTACATCGGTGGTTAAATTTCCTTATATCCAGCCCGATCCGCGTGATCTGCTTGATTCGCGGCCAGGTATGCTGACCACGACGCTTTATGGCCGTTTCAATGTCCAACTTGAAAGTCCATACATGGCACTCTAAACTAACCCTATGCCCGGAGCCGGTCGTGCCGAAATTTATTTCATCGCCGCGATGATGATCCTGATCATTGTCGTTTGCGTCGTGGCGGTCTTTTACTTCTTTAAGACATACAGGAAGGAAATGGCCGAGAAAAAAGAGCGGCTTGCGGCCAAAAACGCCGATGCCGCTAATGGGGACTGAGTATGCCGCATCAGAGTCTCCTCAGAATGGAACACACGGCGTTGGCCGTGATCGATATACAGGAGGCGTTTCGCAGCGTCATACCCGATTT
>CAYSMU010000317.1:0-4319 GCA_964432145.1 uncultured Chloracidobacterium sp. | reverse complement strand
CGGTGAAACTCCGTCCGCGGCGACGGTCGTGTTGGCGACCAAGGAGCTTGTTGGCGATTAGTATCGTTACAATTACCGCCTGATAAACAACTCTGACCGGCCAATGAGCGGGCTTTCGATCGGGCTTTCCGCTCAGAATATTCCGCTGCTCGATTTCCCGCCGGTCGGCTGGAACCATATCACAGCGACGGTCCCTCAGGCGAGTTATACATCGCCTAACGGGTGGGAATTCTCGCTCGTGGTGGATACGCAGACCGACGCAAAGGCGATAACTTGGAGCGCTGCGGGAGAACAGTTTCACATTCCTGTTGGTGGAGAACTTGCAGGCTTCAGCATTCTCGTTCCCGTCGACGATGCGACATATCGAGGTACTTTCAGCGCGGCCCTCGATGTCGGAGGGCTTGAAACGGGGAGTATCATGCTCGGCGGCGGTTTCGAGAGCGATGTTACACCCCGAAATACGGGTGACGGTGTGGTCCTCTCGACCGACGTTACGCAGCTCCGCCGGTTCGCGACGGGCCTCGATACGCCGTCGGCGAGCTTCAATGAATTCCAGCGGGCCGATAGCGCTCCGAGGGCCTTGTCAGGTGACGGTGTGATCAACTCGGCGGATGTCATTCAGGCTCGCCGTTATGCCACGGGATTGGACGGCCCATCGGCGGCGGCCGGGCCATTGACGGCGTCATTGGCAGTGACGGACATGTTCGACGGGTTCATCGGAAAGCTCACGTCCGTCTTCGCAGCTCGGAATGTCAGCGTCGGCAGTGTGGAAACAGGTGACGCGGCAACCGTTATCGTACCGGTCGAGCTTACCTCGCTCGGGGATGAAACGGCGATCGGTCTTACGCTCGAGTATGACACTTCACTCCTCGCAAATCCGCGGGTCATGCTTGGTGACGGAGCACCGCAGGGGGCCGTTCTCACCGTAAACGCAACTCAGGAAGGACGCATTGGAATACTCGCGGACTGGGCGGAGGCGATGGCCGCATCTACAAAACCGAAACAGATCATAATGGTGATATTTGACGTAACAGCTGATGCGGACGGCGGTTCGAGGTTCTCGCTGACCGACGCGCTCGCTGCCAGGGGCGTGGCCGACTCGAAAGGAAATACCCTGTTTACAAGGTACGTCGATGGAATGACGGTCGTGAAGGCCCGCCAACCGGGCCCAAAATAGAGAGCCGGCAAACTCCCTTCGGAATGATCAAGGGCGGCCCGTATCCGCCGCCCTTAGTCTGAAGTATTGATCTTTTAGCTGATCAGCCATGCGGTGAACTGGCCCCAGGCTTCAGTTCGGGCGATCGCCATTCTGAGCGGCACCGAGATAGCGAGAAGCGCGACCGCAGCGGCGAACGCCCGGTTCATTTTACGATTCCGATAAGTGTCCACGGCCAGGAATACGATACCGAGTAGTGCCGGGAAGCCAAGGAACCAAACTGTTCCCAGGTCAACAACAAAACTGAACGGCAGGCGTGCTATTGACGGCGGCAGGAAGTCCAAGACCGTCACCAGCATCAGTCGTTTGTGGGTCGCGGCGTCTTTTCGAAAATAGATCGCGGCCCCGAAAACGATAATAAAAACCACGATATCGGCTAGCGGTACCATGAAAAACTCGCTGGCAGAATAGCCCGGAAAGCCGGATCCTCGCGCAAGAGATCCATATCCTGTCATTATCCCGACCACGCTTACCGCCGCGGCCAGAAATACGCCAAATATCCCGAGGGTCATATGCAGCCTGATCTTTTTTGCAGACACGAGCGAGGCCTGGACGCTGAAAAGAATGACCCATAGTGACATCACCGCCGCATGCACGTGAACGAGGGCTGACGCCGCTGTTCCGTTGATCAGGGTCTTTGGATAAACAAACGAAAATCCGATGATATTAATAAGCGGGAAAAGGATCGCCACCGCAAGGAAAAATCGGTGCTCCGAGGAAAGCCGTGCCCGACGGGCCGCCAGTTCGTTAGTGGCAAAGTCGGTTACAAAATTGGTCGCCATACAAATCTCCAGGATTTTTGATTTTCAGATATCCCATCCGACGACTGAGGCCGTCCGGGCTGTCTCAGAATGTAAGGCGAGTTTTTTGAGATTTCGGTATCAGTAATTCGATCAGACACCATTTTTATTGGGTCGCGGAGCCTTTAGAGCAGTAGGTCGTGAGGCCGGAGCATCATCAGCCGCAGTAAGTAAAAATACGAAGCCGCGACCGCCGGGCACCCCGATGAGACGTGCTTTCGCTTGACATGTGGGCATCGCGAAACGTATATTCAAAAATTCGCCCGACCGGAAAGTTGCGATAGTATCGGTCCGCGGAGCACGGCCGTCTGGCCTGCGAAATTCAGATCAAGCCACCCTAGCTCAGTTGGTAGAGCATTCGATTCGTAATCGAAAGGTCGTCGGTTCAAATCCGACGGGTGGCTCCATAGAATCAATAACTTACGGGCACTCGGCGGGTGCCCGTTTTCATTTCCCGTTACGAATAATGAATATTGTCCGGGAATGGCCGGATCTCTATCCGTTGGGTCACCGGGAATGGGTACTCTGGTCACCGGAAAAGGGCATCCTGGTCACCGATCTTAAACCGTCCATTCCGGGGAAAAAGGGGCTGTTCCCGGCTCAGGCTGTCTCCCAAAACACCCGAAACCACCGTCGCGTCGCATGAGCCCCGCGGCCGCCGGTGCGACACCCAAATTGCTGTCGGCAACAAACTCCGTCAGCGACTCTCAACGCCGCCGGATCATTACACATTTAAGACCGAACAAACTCGACAACATCAACAAACTGTAAGAACTCAGCCGCACGGATCGGCTTCGGGCAATTCAGCGGTCCTCCAAATTACAGTAAACCTTTATCGCGCCTTTGGCGGTCGTGAGTTTTTCGAAAAGCTCATCAAAATTTTCGAGGCCTGCGACGGGATGCGTCAGCAGCCGAGAGAGCCAGTCGCCGTACTCGAGGACGGCCTGGGACATATCCCTGACGCCCGACTCGAAATACTCGCGGTTGGCGTTGACCGTGCCGACCATTACTTTGTTGCCGAGGACGAAATCGAGATTGATCTTGTCCGCCGGGACCTCGATCATACGGTCGCCGCCGGTGACGCTCGACAGTACAAGGACTCCGTTCTTTGACAATGCCTGCATCGAATCGAATACGACGGGCGACGACCCGGTCGCCTCGAAAATGAGGTCAAATCCGCCGTTTTCGGAGGCAAATTCAGGGATAGAATTGGTACCGGTCGACACATAACGGGCGCCGAGCTCCTCGATGAGATCCGAGTTGAGATACGGCCCGGCGGTGCGTCCGAAGGTGACGACATCTATACCGCGAAGCCTGAGAACCAGCGTCGCGAGCAGGCCGATCGTCCCGGCCCCCATAACGGCGGCGCGTTTCGGCTTCCATACCTTCAATCGTCGCTGGATCTCGAATGCCTGGGTGATGCCTTTTTGCACGACGGTCATCGGTTCGAGCAGAACGCCAACTTCTTTCAGCCCACGCGGAACCTTGACGATATACTCGGCGTCGTCCGCGTAATATTCAGAGAGAAAACCATGACGCAGGTTAATGCCGCGTTCATAGTACGTGTCATCGGTCGTCATATCGTTGGTGCCGATGAGGTCGTAGATACTGGAGCCGGGCCGGCGAACGGTGGCCACGACATAGTCGCCTTTTTTCAGCTCGTGCACATTTGGGCCGGTTTCTTCGACAATGCCAAAGCCTTCGTGGCCGATCACGAGGAAATCGTCTCCCTCCGGTGCCGCTCCGTACTCGGCATTATTGATCTCCTTATCGGTACCATCGACGCCGACGCTCAGGACCTTGACGAGTACACCGCGGCCGCCCGCGATATCATCGACAGAGGGCTTAGGCATTTCGACCAGATGGGCGGAATTTGGTATTCCGGGTTTTACAGCTATTGCTTTCATATTGTTTTCTGTCAGGCGGCCATTGCCTGCATCCATTGCGGCTGAAGGCCTAAATTATTAAGCGTGCCGATGACGCGTTCGGGTTCGCCCCAATCGCACCAGCCAACGTCGCCGACGCGCATAACGAGCAGCTCCCCTGAGCACTTTTCAAGCACCTCGCTCGAAAAATTTGTCTCCGCGATCCATGAGTAGATGGAACGTATGACCGCCTTTTCCTGGCTGGTGCCCAACAGCGGCGAAGCGGCCTCGAACATACGGTACATTTCGGGAAGATGCGCTCGAAACATTGCGAGAAAGGTCTCGACTCGGCCGATCATCACAAAGCTGTTCCAAAGACAGCCGCTGCTGAGCAATTGTTCGGCCACGCCGGCCGTTGGCTTTTCCCAGAATCTCTTG
>CAYSMU010000316.1:0-4322 GCA_964432145.1 uncultured Chloracidobacterium sp. | reverse complement strand
ATGAACCCCGGCGATGTGTGCGAGGTGGAGATCGAGGGTATCGGAACATTGAGAAATACTGTGGTTTAGGAGATCTTAACCACAGCTAAATACGGATAGACACAGATATTTAGGTGCAAGTCAGTTTAGAGCTAATTACTGGCCACTGAGCACCGTACACCGACCACTATGAAGTTTTTTATCGACACAGCAAACCTGGACGAGATCAAAGAGGCGAACGAGCTTGGCATGATCGACGGGGTAACCACGAATCCGAGCCTCGTTGCGAAGGAAGGCGACGTTGATTTTAAGGAGCATATCGCCAAGATATGCGCTATCGTCGAGGGCGACGTTTCGGCGGAGGTGACGGCCCTGGATACCGAAGGAATGCTACGGGAAGGCCGGGAACTGGCAAAGATCGCGGATAACGTCGTCATCAAGGTCCCGCTTACCCTAGACGGACTCAAGGCCTGCCGCACATTTCGAGCAGAAGGCACCAAGGTAAACGTCACGCTCTGCTTTTCCGCGGCCCAAGCCCTTTTGGCCGCAAAGGCCGGTGCATCGTACATTTCGCCCTTTATCGGACGTCTCGACGATATTGGCCAGGATGGAATGGACCTGATCCGCGATATTGTCCAGATATATGATAATTACGGGTTCGCGACCGAGGTGCTGGCGGCGTCTATACGACATCCGATGCACATCGTCGATTGTGCCCTCGCGGGCGCGGATGTCGCGACGATCCCATTTAAGGTCATCACCCAGCTCGTTAAGCACCCGTTGACAGATAAAGGACTTGAAGGATTCCTCGCTGACTGGAAAAAGAGCGGGCGAGACTGACCGTTAAACGCCGTTCGAACCTACTTTATGGCGATCGGTCAAAGTTTCCGGGAAAGGTAGATAAACAAGTCGGATAGAGGAGCCTCGAAATCTGGATCCGCGGCTCCCATCTGAATTCCACAATTAGTATCTTTTTTTTCGTTATCAGACGCTAAACGCCTCTCAAGGCCCACTTCAGCTCCCCGTGAAGCATTGCTGCCACCGGATCTCGCTGCAGCGAAAACTGATATTTCGCCTTAAAATACTCGTCCGATTCGGTCATATCCACTAATTCCCGCACCTTTGCCAGGTTCGCGTCCACCAACTCGGGGGTTACACCATCTTTAAGATCGAACATCTCATCGATCTCAACGATCAACATCGAGAATTTCCTGAGCCACGAAAGATCTTCATCCTCCAGCAGCAAATTAAGAAACTGCCCTGCCGTCATCGGTCCGTGTATTCCTTCATACATATCCCGCTCGAGATCGACCATTGATTTGTGCAGTTTAAGCAGCAGATCGCGTGTTTTTCTAAGCAATTCGACATTGTCCATAAGATAATGTTAGCCCACTTCATAAATAATTCATATCGTGCTAACTTTTAATTATTAGCACGCTAATAATATATTCTTAGCACGCTAACGGTTAATAGTCAGCGGGCTAATTAAAAACTATTATCAGGCAAAGTGTTTGCATAAAGCACACATTCGAAAGGATTTATCGTGGAAGAGATCAAATTCGAGGACACTGTAAGCTTCCTTCTTGCCAAGGTCACCACGGCCTTCAGAAATTCCCTTGAGCGGCATATGGGCGAGATCGGCCTGCACGGCGGCCAGGTCTTCGTCCTGCTGGAATTATGGAAACAGAACGGGCTGCGTCAAGTTGACCTTGCCGAACGGTTAAGGCTCTCTGCCCCGACGGTCAACAAGATGCTCAAAGGGTTGATCGAGATCAATCTTGTGACGCGTGAGCGGCTCGACGACGACGGGCGTTCGACTCGAATCTATCTAACCGATCTCGGCTTCGCGATACGGCATGAGGTTGAGTCGCAATGGCTTGAGCTGGAAGAGAGTTGTTTGCTGGACCTGACCGAGACCGAACGATTGATCCTATCCGAACTCCTGGGCAAACTTCGGACCACCTACGCCGGAAAAGACGCCGAAAGCGAGGATCAGTGAGCCTGAATACGAACGAGATCACGGTCGTTGCCCGTAAGTATGACGGTTCGATACGACGGACCTGGAAGGCGGCGATCGTGAGCAAGAGCGAAACCTTGATAATTGCCGTAGGGCGATTCGATCGGGACGTTAGTCATCAAGACCTCGGCAAGATCAAAAAGGGCACGGTTTCGTTCGAACATTTCTGGCTCGACCGCTGGTACAACGTTTTCCGCTTTCACGAGCCCGACGGCACGCTGCGAAATTACTACTGCAATATCGCCATGCCCGCGGTTCTAAACGGCGGCGAACTCGCATTTGTCGATCTCGATATCGACGTGGTGGTTTGGCCGGGCGGGCGGTATGAGGTCCTGGACCGGGACGATTTTGACGAAAATTCGATCAGGTACGGTTATACCAAAGAAACCGTCGAACAAGTCGAACAAAGCCTCGGAGAACTGCTCGGTGTCATCGAACGCGGTGAACTTCCCTGACCCCCTGTTAATTTTTGCAACCATTTAACCGTTTGATTCGTGCTATCCTTTCGAAAAAGCATAACTTTTGGAGGGTCGATCATGAAGGTATTTTTGTTTGTCTTCGCATTTGTGTCTATTTCAGCGGTAAACACCACGGCTCAAACCGCCGGCAGCGCTCCGGGATATGGCACACAGGATCCGTTGATGGTTAACGTTTCGATCGAGCTTGCCAAGATCTCAAGATCTGTCGCGACGCTCAGCGATCGGCTTTTGGAGTTCGTCAGCCGGGTAGATAGGGCTCCCGGAACCACAGTCTCCGAAAAGCAGGCGAAACTCGTCACCGGCCTGCAGCTGCTCGCCAGCGCGGAACAGATCCTTGCCGCCAGGCAGCGGTTTCAGATCGAACTGGTGGAAAAGCAAGGTACGACCCGAACGAGACTTGCTCAGGTCGAGCGCGACTTGATACCTCAGAACATTGACCGAAGTGTCCAGTTCGAGGGCACCACACGAACCGAGGAACTGCGAGAAAATAGGCGTGGGGCCCTGGCAGCGGAGAAAGTAAGCCTTCAAGCTCTACTGACCCAGATCAATAGCAGCCTTGCGGACGTAAACGAATCTGTTCGCGAGGCGCAGAGTCTTGTACTTAGACTGAGAAAGCAGTACCTGCCTGAACTCGAACGCGAGATGTTCGATCGTTAGGTCACCGAGGTTGGATCCGCAGCATATAGCTGCAAATATTGAGCGGAACCCCTGGCGAAACGGGAACGCGCTGGCCCGCGGGAAGTTCATAATTGTTAAGCACGGTTGGGTTCTTGCCTTCATTTACCGCCCAAAAGTTTCCCATGCCGTCGGTTGCAAGCATCAGGTGTCGGCGGCTGACCTCGACATCGCCGCTAAGTGGAATGTCGACAGGCTTCGATTTTGATCCGCGACCGATGAATATTTCCTTCTGGTAGATCGGCACCACGGTTTGGCGCACTCCGCTTCGCCAGATTTCCAATCGGTACAATTCGGGCAGCCGAGAATTGACGTGAGTCATCTCCTCGCCGTCCTCCGGATGGATCGGAACCGCCTGCTGGATATTCGGAGAGATGGACCCCTGTGACACCGCCAACTGGATCGGAGCTCCTTTATCGGTTGCCACGCTTGCGATCGGTTCGGTGCGCGCGACCGGACGCTGCGGTTGACCCGGCGCAGCGATATTCTTCGGCCTTGCAAGCACGCCGGTCTTATTGACATCGGGGCCTTCCCAGCCCGGCTGGACCCGAACCTCGCCCTTTTCAAGCGTCCCGTCGATCCGCAATTCGATAACAAACGATTTTGTTTCGAGCTTTTTCCTGCCGGCGATCTCCTTCGCACGTTCGGCGAGAATATGATACAGGCCCTGTTCGAGGCCACGCCGCTTGGCTCCCAGCCATTCCCTGTCGTCGTCGCTGCTCAAAAAGATAATATATTCGCTTGGAATGATCGCGGTACCCTGAGGCAGCGGCACCATCTCGTTCTGCATCACGGTTTCCACTTCGCGAGCGATCTTAACGATAAATTCCTCGGCCTTGCTTCGAGGTTTGATCTGCGCGTCGCGGGCCGCTTGTTCGAGAACGAGCTCGGATGTCTCACCGTCGATCCAACGCCTGACTTTTTCTAAAATGCTCAATTTTCCTTCCTTCAGAGCCTAGTTCTCGGTGAACTCAAGATATTTTCCATTCAGCCATCCGCGGGTCGAACTCGCAGCAACGGGCCGCGATCTTCCCTGTTCGAGGACATCAACTTGATACCAATTATCGCGCGAATTTACAATCCTGACTTTCGAATTCTTTGTCACAAGCCCTATCGGGTCATTTTCCGTATTCGGCGCGGGGCGGAGGTAAATATCGGTGTTCGCAACCGCG
>CAYSMU010000315.1:0-4325 GCA_964432145.1 uncultured Chloracidobacterium sp. | reverse complement strand
AAAAAAGGCCATCCGGAACCTCACGGTCCCGGATAGCCTCTCGACAATTTCAACAGAATTAAGCCTGTTCGTGGAGCAGGCGGCGGACGTGATCGCCAAAGAGCACATCGATCTTGTGCGGTTCGACAACCGCTGTAACCTCGCCCCGGCCGAACTTGTCGTGCGTCATCGCCTGGCCCTTTCTATACTTTCGGGACCGGTCGTAGGGCGACGCATTCTTGCCCGTACCCAGCGACACTGCGGTCTTTACGCCACGGGTAAATGTGCTGGCGGTCTCGCATGTCTCGCAGACGGCCTTAGTGATGACACCTTGTTTGGTGACGGTCATGACCTTGTGCATCTGCTCAATGTCACACGCCGAACACATCATCTCAGTACTATCGCCAACGGCGAATGCTGGTTTTTTCTTGATCATTGTTATCTACCTCTCTTTTGCCGGCCGGGTTATTATCGGGCCCGACGCGAGCCAAATGCCTTAAAGCTGCGCTTCTGGCCTGACGATTGCTTTCTAACCGGTCCGGGCACAAACGCTGTGTGGCCGCCGAACTCGGGGTGAACGACGCGCTCGACCTTTTCGCCCGTGAGGCGTTCGATCGCACGCATCGAGTGTTCCTCGGCCGTCGTAAAAATAGTGATCGCACGGCCCTTGTTCCCCGCCCGGCCTGTACGGCCGATACGGTGAACGTAATCCTCCGGTGCCTCAGGTATGTCGTAGTTTATCACATGCTGGACGCTGTCGATATCGATGCCGCGTGCGGCGACGTCGGTCGCAACGAGCACGTTGGTGTGGCCCGCCTTGAACGCTTTCAAAGCCGAGTCACGCTGCGCCTGCGATCGGTCACCGTGAATGCGGTTCGAGCTGTGCTGGCGTTTTTCGAGAACGTGGGCAAGACGGTCGGCCCCGCGTTTGGTACGAGTAAAGACAAGCACTCGCTGAAGTGAATCTTTCTCGAGAAGCTCGAGCAGCAAAACCATTTTCGAATTTGGCGACACCGGATAGGCCGTTTGCTCGATGAGCTGCGAGGCGGTGCCCCGCGGGCTGACCTCGATCAACTCGGGATTATCGAGCATCTTGTAGGCGATCCGCTCGATCTCGGGCGACATCGTCGCAGAGAAGAACAGCGTCTGGCGTTTTGCCGGGATGGCCTTTTCAATTCGCTTGATCGACGGCAAAAAGCCCATATCGAGCATACGGTCGGCCTCGTCGAGGACGAGCGTCGTAAGAGAGCGAAAATCGATCAAACCCTGATCCATAAAATCGATCAGGCGTCCGGGAGTCGCGATGATGATGTTGGCTCCGTTGCGAAGCGAGTCCATCTGACGCTTGTAGCCGCTCCCGCCGATGATCGCCGTGCAGGTAACACCCTTTGGAGCGAACTGTCGGCAAAATTCTTCGGTCTGATTGGCAAGCTCACGCGTCGGCGACAGCACCAGAACACGTGTTCCGGGGCGTCTTTGCCCTTCGATAAGCTTATGAATTATCGGAAGCAGGAAGGCTGCGGTCTTACCCGTGCCGGTCTCGGCACAAGCGATGATGTCGCGGCCCTGTAAAAGTAAAGGAATTGCCTGTTTTTGGATGGGTGTAGGCTCTGTGTAACCCATTTGCTCACATTTCGCCGTCAAAACGGGAAGTAAGCCTAGATCATTAAAAGTCATTAAAAAATTTATCTCTATCTACTGAAGAGACGTTCGCGTTTGTCGGGGGCAAAATATAATTCGCCCGGTTCCGTCCCTGCACGCCATACAATGGCCTGCAATACGGTCGTGGAACATTTCTTCGGGATGTAATAAGAAGTTACTAACGCGGAGTGATCTTCAGTGTAACGGTGGCAAGGAAGTACAGCGTTGGAGGTTTCAGCATTAAAGTTAATGAGAAACTCTTCTAACAGTATTAAACGAACCGTGCCTCGAACTATCCATTACGCTTGCTCACGATGAGAGCGTGTTTACCGTCGGCGAATGAGATACGGAATTATCAAGGATTTATAGTACACGATATTCAATTATTAAGCAAGCTAATTATTTCGAAGCCATTCTGCCGCAACTTCTTTCGGCGTTCTCTTGTTGCCGTCAACCTCGAAGTTGAGCCTTCGCATCTCGTCGGTCGTGATCGCGTTTTTTAGTTTTTCAAACGCACCATTCAGTGTTGCGGCGGCGTCTTTGCGGGCTATGAAGATCGCCTGATACGGCGGGAAGTACCGTTTGTCGTCTGCGAGTTGGAACAGATCGAGAGCGGCGATGAGTCCGTCGGTTGAATTGCCGGCGATGATGTCGAGTTCGCCGGACTGGAGTGCGCGGTAGGTTAGCGAAAGATCCATTTCGCGGGGCTGTTTGGCGAACGCGAAGCCGTAAGCTTTTGCAAAACCAACGTAACCATCGGCACGCGACATGAAATCCTGGCCAAATCCGGCCTGCCAGTCTTTCGCAAGAGGTACCGCGTCGGAGATCGTTTTGATGTTATTTTCACGTGCGACATCGCCGCGGATGAGTATCGCGAAATCGTTTGAGAAGCCAAGCGGCGGGCTCACCGTTAGCTTGAATTTCTCCGCGTACTCGGCTTTTGTTTGATCGTAAACAGCCTGCGAATCGGTGATCGGTGCGTGTTTTAGTATTGCGGTGTATGCGGTGCCGGTGTATTCGGGATAGACGTCGACCTTGTTTGCCAGAAGGCTTTCGTGTGCGATATTGCCGCCGAGCTCGAATTGCCGCGTTACCGGAATGCCCTGCTCTTCGAGCATCTGTGCAAGTATCTCAGCCAGGATCACCGATTCGGTAAAATCCTTTGAACCGACCACGATCGGTCTTGAATCTGTGATCTCGGATATCGTTGTCTTGGCGGAGCCTCCCGCGAAAAAACTTGACCCAACGACCGCTATTAGGCCGGCCGCAGCGAGGGTAACGGCGAATCTTCGGCGTCCAGCGGAAACGCGCTTGCCGACCGCATAGCTCTTTTCGATCTGTCCGATCAGAAAGTCGCAAAATAATGCGAGCAATGCCGACGCCAAGGCTCCCGAGACGAGCAAATTATTATCGTTTTGTCTCAGCCCGCGGAAGATGTAGGTTCCCAGACCGCCAGCCCCGACCGCGGCCGCGACCGTTGCGACGCCAACCGAGATCACAACAGCAACTCTAATACCTGTCAGAATTACCGGCATCGCGAGCGGCAATTCGACCATTCGCAGACGCTGCCAGCCGGTCATTCCCATCGCGTCGGCGGCTTCGATAAGCTTCGGATCGATACCGAGAATTCCTGTGACCGTATTTCGAATAACGGGCAACAGGGCGTATAGCGCAAGCGCCATGATCGCAGTCCTTGCCCCGATGCCGCCAATGAACGGTATCGGAATGAGCAAACCGAACAAAGCGAGGCTCGGGACCGTTTGCATGATGTTGGCAAAACCCAGGATCGGGGTTTGCAGCGACTTGATCCGTGTCAGCAGTACGCCGAGCGGCACGCCGAACAGGATCGCCGCCCCGGTCGAGATGAAGACAAGGAAGATGTGCTCGCGGGTTAACGTGAGCACCTCGGGCCAGTTCGCACTCAAGAATTGAAGAAAATCTCTCACGCCGGTTTACTACACAAACATAGTGCCCCAAAAGCAACTAACTCGTAAACGCGTTGCATCCGAAAGAAAAACTGTAATGCAAAATCGTCCATTCGACATCAATAATCTACGCGTCGCCTCGCCCTGCTCTGTCGGGTGGGAGACGATGACCGGCGACGACCGCGTCCGGCATTGTAATTCCTGCCAGATGAATATTTACAACACCGCTTCGATGACGACGAGCGAGGTTGAAGAATTAATATTTAGCCGCGAAGGCCGATTGTGCATACGAATGCATCGCCGCTCCGACGGTACCGTGATTACCAAGGATTGTCCCGTCGGATTGAGAAACTATAAGAAACAGATCTTTCGTTCGATTGGAACCGCTATTTCGCTAATCCTCGGTATCACCTCATCAGGATTCTCCCAGAAGGCGGAATTTCCGAATTCGAAGCTTGTTGTTATCGAAAATTCCAGCTCGCCCACTGACCAAACTGCTAAGGCACGCTTGAAAGGAGTGATCACGGATCAGAATGGGGCGGTAATTCATGGTGCTTCGGTCGTCCTTCATAGGGGCAAGCCGAAGAGTGGTCTGTCAAGGAGATCGGACGACAGTGGCAGCTATTACTTTTCGGACGTTTCTCCACAAACTTACACACTCGAGGTTAGTTTTTCCGGGTTTAGCCGATTCAGAGTCAAGAATCTAAAGTTGGATCCGGGGACGCTTTCAGAGCTCAATGTTGTTTTGGCCGTCGAGGGAAATGTGACGGTCGGGATTTT
>CAYSMU010000314.1:0-4327 GCA_964432145.1 uncultured Chloracidobacterium sp. | reverse complement strand
AAAAAAGCCTTCGACCCAGAGGTGGACCACCCACCAACGCCAATATTCAACAACCGTCAAATGCGAGCGCATTCCCCAAAACAAGCCCGGAGCGTAGAACAGGGCGATACCCGCTGTCGTCGCCAGGAATAGAGTGACCAGCGATTTGCTCGAGCCTTCGCGTCTGAGGGCCGGTATCGCCGAGCGGCCGATCAGGAACAACCACAACAGCAAACCAATAAACAGAGCAGCCTGCCATACACGGCCCAGGTCAACGTATTCATAGCCTTGATGTCCGAACCAGAACCACATGTCGCCGCTGCCGAGCTTGTGCATTACGCTCATCCATTGGCCCCCCATAGAACCAAGCACAACAATGAGCAGAGCCACGAACAGGACATCGACGCCTAATTTTTGATATTTGGGTTCTTCACCGCATATATAGGGTGCGATAAACAGGCCCGCCGCAAGCCAGGCGGTCGCGATCCAGAAAATGCCGAGCTGCGTGTGCCACGTTCTCGTAACTACGTACGGAAGCACGTCTTGCAGCGGTATGCCATACAAACCTCCGCCTTCGACGCCATAGTGCGCCGTGATTATGCCCATCACGATCTGCAGGAGAAACAGAAGCGACACGACCATGAAGTACTTGACCGTGGCCTTTTGCGATGGCGTAAGTTTCTCACCGATCAACGGATCGCTATTCGGGGTGTCGCTGTCGACAGATTCTTTTCGCCAGCCGGCGTAAAACCAGACCATCGCTCCGATACCCGCAATAAGCATGATCACGCTTACACCCGTCCAGACGATGGTTGAACTCGTCGGGACATTCCCGACAAGCGGCTCTGACGGAAAATTGCTTGTATACGAGATCGTATTGCCCGGCCGGTTCGCGGCGGACGCCCATGCCGTCCAGAAAAAGAAGGATGTTAATTGCCGCAACTTCGTCGGGTCAGATTGGGCGTTTCGCTGTATAGCATAATCCGTATTTCCGTTGGCAAATACGTCGGTGTAGTGCTTGAGATTATCTTCAAACGCCCTGGCCCGCAGCGGGTCGATGGTGATCTTGCCGGTTGCTTCGTCGTAGGTGTTCTTGCGAAGCATGTCCTGAAGCCGCTGCCTCAGGACCGCTTGCTGTTCGCTGGTAAGACCGCTGTAATCCTTTCCGGCTTCGGCCTTCGCCCATATGTTCAATATAAATACTGATTCGCGGTGCAGATAGTCGGCAGTCCAATCCGGAGCCACGTAGGAGCCGTGTCCCCAGATCGAGCCGACCTGCATTCCGCCCATCGCCTGCCAGACGTTCTGGCCGTTTGAAATTTGCTCGGCCGCTATAATTACCGTGCCCTCGGTCGACACAACCTCTTTTGGGATCGGCGGTGCCTGCCGGAAGATCTCACTGCCGATCCAACCAAGTATCGCGAACGACAAAACGAACACGATACCTAAAATGATCCAAAGCCTTTTCATCTCTTTTACCTCTTGGGAGTGCCTGGGAGGCCGTCCCGAAATTTAGAAACTGCAGGGTACGAGCGGGATAGAGATATATGGGATCTATCGCCTCATCTCGAGATCTGCTTAACGAAACCCAAGTGATCCTGACGGCTCGGCCGGATCACATTCTGCCCTTTATATTTGGAGGCCATCTTAGCAGTATTCCCCTGGATTCGAAACTAACCGGCAAGATCGTCCAGAAAAATGATCTGGATCATGTTGCAAATGATTTTCAATATAATGGGAAGTCGGACTGTAAGGTTCAGGCGTGACGTAAGGCGTCAGATAGTATTCAACCCGTCCGGGTCGCCTTCCTTTCGCATACATAAACTATTCGGAACATTAGCGTACTGTCCGTAATTGGGTATGACCGTATAACCCGATCGTTTGTAGAGAGCGATCGCCTCGGGTTGTTTAAATCCGGTCTCGAGAATAAATGCGGTGAATCCCAGTTCGCTGGCCCATGTTTCTAATTCTGCAAGCACCTGCGCCGCGATCCGCCTTCCGCGGCACTCCGCCTTCACGAACATACGTTTGATCTCGGCCTCGGTATCGGAGAATCGCTTGATCGCTCCACAGCCGACCGGTTCGTCATCAAGGTAGGCTATGACTACGCCAAGTAATCCCTGAGGTTTGTTGAATTGAGCGTAGAAGCCGTGGTCGTCACCGTCGCGAATCGCAAGCTCGGCATCAAGTGATTTCACCAGAGCCAGGAATTCTGTATTAGCTGTAGTTGTCCGTCTTATCTCGATCATTTCCCTGCAATGCGACGACACATGCGATGTATTATAAATACATCATGATCACAGACAAAAAAGTTCATGCAGCGGAGATCGGTAGGCGTCTTAAAAAACTCTATCCGGACGCCCATGCGGAACTTGATTACGGAAATGCCTTCGAGCTGATGATCGCCTCGATCTTGGCTGCACAGAACACTGACGTCAACGTCAACAGGATAACGCCTGAACTCTTTCGCAAATACCGCGGCCCGGCCGATTATCTCAAAGTTTCTCAGGAAGAGCTCGAAAAGGACATCCACGCCTCAGGCTTCTTCCGGCAAAAGGCAAAGAGCATACGTGCGATCTGCCAGCGGCTAGTCGAAGATTTCAGAGGAAATGTACCTGAGACTATGGACGAGCTGGTGACCCTGCCCGGCATCGGCCGCAAGACCGCAAATGTTGTCCTCGGCGACGCGATGGGCATCGCGGCCGGCATCGTCGTCGACACCCACAATATCCGACTATCCAAATTGCTCGGCCTCTCCGACCAAAAAACCGCCGACAAGATCGAGCGCGAGTTGATGAACCTCGTCCCTAAAAAAGACTGGATACAATGGGGCCAATGGATCACCTGGCACGGCCGCCGCGTCTGCATCGCCCGGCGGCCGAAGTGCGGGGAATGTGTACTTGCGGATATCTGTCCGTCGAGTCTGGTGTAATGAGAACTTGATCCGGATTCTGACTAGCGTGCTTATGAGAATAGCTTCTCTAGTTCAACTGATTTCTCGTTTAAAAACAAGGAAAGCATTTCTGACGATTTCTCAAATGAAAAGGGACCCTTATCTATGACGTCGAAGCCCTCTTTTTCACCGAAAAGCCCGAAGAATACTTTTTTAATAACAGGCCTATTATACCAAAGCGAAAACGAGATTTTATCCGGTTCGCCCTCCGCTGTCAGCTCCAACCAAAGGCCATTTGTGTCGTTCGTAAAACGTATTGACGGGTTGTAATTTACTTTGTCGTATTCAAGCGAGGTCAACAACATCATTTGTTCGCGCCATGGATAGGCTTTAAATGTAGTTAAAATATCGGACTGCCTGATCGAGCCTTTTTCATCGATTGTCGGATTGTCCGGATAGCAAACTGACCACGAATAATTACTCATAAATACGACGTTTCGATATTTAATAAAATTATCACAACTGATAGATTTATCCTACATATGCAGTTTTCATTTGACCCGAACCTCAGAGACATCGCAGACAAGGTCGAGGACGGCGAGCGGCTGACCTTTGACGAAGGCCTGTCGCTTTACGCAACCGACGACCTCAATGCCCTTGGCAAATTGGCCGACACCGTACGCCGCAAAAAGCACGGCCGGACCACCTTTTACAACGTCAACCGCCATTTTAACCACACGAATATCTGCGTCGCCGACTGCAAGTTCTGCGGGTTCTACAGGCGGGCGAGGGCCGAGGACGCATATACGCATTCGGTCGCGGATGCTATAGAGATAGCACGAGAGGCCGTCAATGAAGGCGCGACCGAGCTGCACATCGTCGGCGGGCTGAACAGCAAACTTCCCTTCGAGTATTACACCGAGCTTTTCTCGTCGCTCAAGCGTGAGTTTCCAAAACTGCATCTCAAGGCCCTGACGATGGTCGAGCTTGATTTTATGGCCCGGTTCTACAAGATGTCGGACGAGGAACTCATCGATAAGCTCCACGCGGCCGGAATGGACTCCTGCCCCGGCGGCGGTGCCGAGATCTTTGCCGAACCGACGCGTTCGCGGATCTGCGACCATAAGTGCGACGCCGCTCGCTGGCTCGAACTCGCCGGCAAGGTCCACAAAGCCGGCATGAAGACCAACGCCACGATGCTATACGGTCATATCGAGTCGATCGAGGACCGCGTCGATCACCTCGTTCGGCTTCGCGAACAGCAGGACGCGTCGGGCGGCTTCCAGTGCTTTATCCCGCTCGCCTTTTATCCTCCCGGCTCCGCCCTTTCAACGCTGCCCGGCCCTGACGGCGTCGACAACCTCAAGACCATCGCCGTCTCACGCCTGATGCTCGACAATTTCGACCACATCAAGGCCTACTGGGTCATGCTCGGCAAAGCCACCGCCCAGACCG
>CAYSMU010000313.1:0-4331 GCA_964432145.1 uncultured Chloracidobacterium sp. | reverse complement strand
TTGCCAGATTCGAGTCCAGCCCGATCATTATCACAAAGAACTCATCGCCGCCCCAGCGGAAGATCAGGTCTTCGGCACGAATGATCTCGCGGATCGCACGGACGACCGCACGGATGACGATATCGCCGACAGCGTGGCCGTACACGTCATTGATCGTCTTAAGATTATCAATATCAAAAAATCCCAGACAGCCCGATATCGGCTGATCAGCGTCGCCGTGCCGTCTCAGATATCCGTGAAATGCGTGACGATTGAGTGCGGTCGTAAGCGGATCGACGTGAGCGAGCTCCTCGAGTTTTTCATGTGCCCGCTTTAGATTCTCGTTGGCGACCTTTGCGTCCGCGAGTACCTGTTCGAGCAGGACTATCACCATGCCAAAGCCGAGCAGGATCTGCAGCACGAGATCGATCACCGAATTGTACTGCAGATAGTCGAAGTCAATTAAGAGATACTGCCTCGCCGTGAAGACCGCGAAATACTGGAGAAAATCAAAAAACAGCAGCCCGAGGGCCATGAGCATCACATTCCAGCCAAAGGTCTTGAGCTTTGTCCGCCACAGAGCCAGAAATGCGACGGCAAAGAATCCGGACAGGATCAGCGAGTGGACGTTGAATACCAGATTGAAATCATCAGCAAGGAATGGCAGCCCAAAGGCGACAAGAATGAATGGCAGGACAAACACCTCCTGTCTGACCCTCATTTCGGTGTTGTTTGTCAGGCTGCGGCATCCGGCGACGACGAGAAAGCCGAAAACATATTCCGTCAGGAAATACAGGCTAAACAACTGGACCGAATATTGCTCGTAACTGAAAGCGAGCCTCAGGCAGAAAAGTGCGAAAGACAGAAACAGCCATGCATTTGTCCAATGCTTCAGGGCGACCACGTTGATCGATCGCCTCAGAAAAAGCGTCAACAACGTGATCAGGGAGACACCTGCTAATTGGATGATAAGGCCGATCTTCGAATCCATATCGTCGAGTGCAAAATTAACCGAGTTGTCGTCGAGGGAAGGCGGGGAGGGACGCTGATCGGGAGAAAGTGGTGGGAGCCACTTTCTAATTCTAAACTATAAACAATGTTTAATTCAAGAGTTTTTTAACAGTGCGTCAAGTTCGTGCCGTTGCGGCAGGCCCTGGCGTGCTCCCGGTGCCCGGCATTTGAGCGCAGCGACGGCATTCGCCGTGATCGCACTGTCCTCAATGGATAGTCCGGAAAGCAGCCCGAAAAGAAATCCGGTGCGAAACGCGTCGCCCGCACCTGTTGTGTCCACGCAGCCGCCAGGCACCGGGAACCCCGGTGTGTTCACCAATGTGCCGCCGCAATAGATGAGCGAACCTAAGGCTCCATTTGTGACCCCGACGATCGGACATCCGTACCTTGCGGCGATCTCGCTCAGTGAATCGCGCTTGTCGCGAATACCTGTCAGCCTCTCGGGAAACTCATCACCGGCGATGCAGATATCGACGAGCGGCAGCAGTTCCTCGACGGCGTCGAATACATTATCGATGTCAACCGAGACACGCGTCGCCTCTGCCCTTGCCCGTCGCGCCATTGCGATGCAGGCCGCGGCGTCATGCGGCGTGAGATGCAGTACCCGGCCGCGCCCGGCGATATCGAGCGGTGCGTCTCCGACGCCGTATGCCAGTCGGGGATCGCGGTTCCATATCACGGTCCGCTCGCCGCTGGCGTCGTCGATCAGGATAAAGGCGATCTGCGTCCGCGCGTCCGAGATCGTTTCGCAGTAAACCGTATCGACTCCCTCATCGATCAGCGACGCGATACCGAGTTCGCCCTCGCGATCGCCGCCAAAGCGCCCGGCGTATGCCGTTGTCATACCTAAACGCCTCAATCCTGCCATGGTCGAGGCGACCTCGCCCCCGGCCGCGAACGAGTATCCCGTAAGGCCGACCTTGGAATTGTGGGCCGGATATTCCGCGACACGTATCAGGTGATCGACCGCGTTGGTGCCAAATCCTACGGCATCAAGATCGCTCACGGGCTTTAGCTCAAAAGGAAAATTCATAAACCGTCCGCTATTGCTGCAAAACCTGACAAAATGGTCTTGCCAAATCCCTGGACTTCAAGTTAGATTGTTTATCAGCTTATCATCTCGTCCGTCGTCGGGATAGATCAAGCCGATCAGCCAGAGATTACGGAGAAATCCCCCATGCCAACATCGATCTGTCCCGAATGCAGCGAAGAAGTTTACGTTGATGCCGAGTGCGAACAGGGTGACCACGTCTCCTGCGACGATTGCGGAGCACGCCTGACGGTTGTCGGCCTTGACCCGATAGAGCTGGACCTCAAAGATGAAGAGGCCGAGGCCGATGGTTATTCCGACACCGACGATTTCGGCACCTACGACTTTGACGACGACCGTTATTAGCCCCAAACGCGGCGCGGCTTCGTGAGCGGAAAGTTTTTGATGCATCGACCGCTCGGGAAATGCTATCCTAGAAGCGGTCAACCTGACCGCGACCGTTCTAATTGACAGGTCAATTCGACCGAGCTTCCAAATTCAAGATCACTAATACGTTGAAAACATTGCGTTTTCAGGTCGACTGATCGCGGCACGCGAATTGAATACATCCCGGGCAGGAGTGCCGGGATTTCGGCTGCGTCTTCCATGTTCCAGGACGGCCGTCATTCCAAAAACAAATGGATCTCTTTCGACCAAAGCAGTTATCAGTGTCGGCGAAGATAGCTATTGCCCTGGCTATTCTTATCGGCGGCCCGATCACCGCATGGGCCTTTTACCAATTCGGCCCGCAGTTTGGCTTCGTCCTCGCGCCGATGGGCTTGGCAGCCCTCGTCGGTTATCGTATCCATTTAAGGCGGCTCGCCGAAAAGACCCGTGAGATCTCTGAGGCCAGCCGAATACATCTCGCCACTGTCGAGGCCCTTGCGACAGCGATCGATGCCCGTGATCAAACGGCTTCGGGCCATGTTCGCAGGACTCAGGTCTACGCAGTCGGCATAGGCCGCCTGCTCGGCCTGCCGGAAAACGAGATCGAGGCCCTTCGTACAGCCGCCCTGCTGCACGACATAGGTAAGCTCGCCATTCCGGACCATATCATCAACAAACCCGATCGCCTTACGCCCGCCGAACTGGAAAAGACAAAGGTCCACGTTCGCGTGGCGGCGTCGATACTGGAAAAGGTCGGATTTACCTATCCCGTAATACCCGCCGTAAAGTATCATCGCGAGCGGTGGGACGGTGCCGGTTATCCCGATGGCCTTGTCGGCGAGCAGATACCGGTGACGGCCCGGGTACTGGCGGTCGCGGACAGCTACGACACGCTTCGCTCGGAGCGTCCCTACCGGGCAGCCCTTCCCCGCGAAAAGGCTCGCCAGATCGTGCAGTCATGGGCTGGAACCAGGTTGGATCCGTCGATTGTCCCGGTCCTGATGCGAAACCTGAGCATTCTCGAAGCCGAGCTTGACGCCGCGGGGTTCGGATATCCGGACTCTGAGAACGGGATCCCGGCTGAGCACCACGCCTATGTCGAGCAGATAAAGCTCGCCAACCGCGAGGTCATCAGCCTGTACGAACTCGCCCGTGAGTTCGGTTCGGCGGACAACCTGAACGAAACGCTCAGCCTGTTCTCGGAAAAGGTGGCCGAGTTTGTCCCCTTCGACGCATGCGCCGTTTATTTGCTCGACGAATCGCGTCAACACGCCGTCGCGGCACACGTCGAAGGGGCCGACCGCAACCTGCTCGCCTCGCTCCGCGTAAAGGTTGGCCAGGGTGCAACGGGCTTCACCCTGAAATCACGCGAACCGGTAAAGAACGTCGATCCCGATCTCGATTTTGCCTACGCCAGTGTCGAACTTACCGGCAGGTACCAGACGATGGCGTCCGTACCGCTCATCGACGACGATGAACTGCTCGGTGCGATGTCGATCTATTCGCACACCCTCGCCCGTTACGGCGACGAGAACATCCGCCTGCTCGACACGATCGCGAATATCGCGGCCGAGGCTATTGGTAAATCGCTCAAGCACGACGAGGCGACCGCTCACGCATTGACCGACCCGATGACGGGCCTGCCGAATGCCCGCAGCCTACAGATACAGTTTGAGAAAGAGGTCGCTCGCTCAAGCCGCGGGGGCAGCAGCTTCCAGTTGCTGATGCTCGACCTCGACGGCTTTAAGGCAGTAAACGACTCGTACGGACATAAGGCCGGCGACGCCATGCTCCGCGAGGTCAGCCGAGTGATTCGCGAGCAGCTTCGCGATTACGATTTCCTCGCCCGCTATGGCGGCGACGAATTTGTGGCTCTTGTTCCTGAGACGGCCCCGGGCGATGTGGTCGACCTGTGTAATCGTAT
>CAYSMU010000312.1:0-4381 GCA_964432145.1 uncultured Chloracidobacterium sp. | reverse complement strand
ATTTCGACAGCATGACCACGCGGCCAAGCGGAGGCCGCGTCGCGGCGACGAGCAGGCCGTGATAGCGTCGCGTGTTCGCGCCCGCGACGCTCGCCGAGGCGTAACCGCCGATCCCGTTGGTCTCGAGCCATTCGCGTTCGAATGATGCCTCGCGATCAGAACAAATTTCCGGGCCGAGTTTGATCATCTAGTTACTTCTATTCTCCGCTCTGCTGGAGCAGCTTGGCAACAAGGCCGGTCCAGCCCGTCTGATGGCTTGCCCCGACACCCGAACCGTTGTCGCCGTGAAAGTACTCGTAGAAGAGCAAGTGATCGCGGAAATGCGGATCGGCCTGAAATGTCGTCGAATCGCCGTAAACCGGGCGACGGCCATCCGCACCTTTGAGAAAGATATGCGACAGGCGTCGGGAGATCTCCTGCGATACGTCCCAAAGGTTCATCATGTTGCCCGAGCCTGTCGGACACTCGACCTTGAGATCGTCACCATAATAGTGATGAAATTTCTGCAGCGATTCGATCAACAGGTAATTAACCGGAAACCAGATAGGGCCGCGCCAATTCGAGTTACCGCCAAACAGGCCGCTTGACGATTCCGCAGGTTCATAATCTACGCGGTGTTCCTGCCCGTTGACCTCGAGAACGTACGGGCAGTCTTTATGAAACCGGGAAAGTGCCCGTATGCCGTGCGGCGACAGAAATTCGTTTTCGTCAAGCATCACTTTCAGCACGCGTTCGAGCCGGTCCCGATAGGCGATCGCGAGCAAACGCCGCTCGCCCATTCCGGGTGTCCGCGCACAGTTGATATTGTCGGTAAGGTCCGGACGATTGTCGATGAACCACTGCATCCGCCGCTTGAAGGCCGGCAGGCGGTCGAGCAGTTCAGGTTCGATCGTCGCGACGGCAAAAAGCGGGATCAGGCCGACCATCGAGCGCACCTTGATAGGCATGCTGTAACCGGTCTCGTGCATATGCAGCACATCGTAATAGAACCCGTCTTCTTCGTTCCATAGCGGGATGTCGTCTGTGCCGCGGTGATTCATCGCGTCAGCGATAAAGACGAAATGCTCCCAAAATTTGCTTGCCACGTCCTCGTAAGCATCGTCCTCGGTCGCCAGCTCAAGCGCGATGGCGAGCATGTTGAGGCAATACATCGCCATCCAGCTCGTACCGTCAGATTGAGCCAGCCTCCCGCCGGTAGGCAGCGGCTGCGAACGGTCGAATACGCCTATGTTGTCGAGCCCGAGAAAGCCGCCCTCGAAAACATTCTTGCCCTCGGCGTCCTTTCGATTGACCCACCAGGTGAAATTGAGCAGCAGCTTTTGGAAGATGCGGGCGAGGAATTTACGGTCGCCCGTGCCCTTGTTCTTCTTTTCTATTTGATAGACGCGAAGCGCCGCCCAGGCGTGGACCGGTGGATTCACGTCGCCGAATGCCCACTCGTATGCCGGTATCTGGCCGTTCGGGTGCATGTACCACTCGCGGAGGAACAGCACGAGCTGCTCCTTGGCGAAATCGGCATCCACGAACGCCAGCGGAATACAGTGAAAAGCGAGGTCCCACGCCGCGTACCACGGATATTCCCATTTATCGGGCATCGAGATGACGTCCGAGTTGTAAAGGTGCTGCCAATCGCTGTTGCGTCCGTTCAGCCTCGAATCGGGCGGCTTTGGCATCGCCGGATCGCCCTTGAGCCAATCGCGAACAACGTAGTGATAATACTGTTTCGACCAGAGCATCCCGGCAAAAGCCTGTCGCTGGACGCCCTTTGCATCATCAGACAGATCGCCGGACGAGATCGAGTCGTAGAATTCGTTTGCCTCGGCGATCCGTGCGGCAAATATTTCGTCGAAGTCCGCGAACACGGGTTGATTCTTTGCACCTTTGCGGGAAATACTCTTTTCCGTCAACCGCATGCGCAGGACGACCTCCGATCCCGCGGGTACGGTCAAGGCGTAATTTGCCGCTGCCTTGGTACCGGTCATTTCAGGGTTTACGGCGTCAGCGTTGCCGTCAACGATGTAATGGTGAAATGCGTCTTTTACGAAACGCGTTTTATTGGGCGAACCGAACAACCGCTCGGTGTTTGTCTCATTCTCGGTAAAGAGAAGCTCGGGCGAGCCATCGAAATGAAGCCGACGTTTGCCGAGAGCTTCGTTCTCAACGAGCAGCGAGGCATCACCATCGGCCGAGATCCGGGACGTCGGCTCGCTGCCGCTCCAGGCCCAGTCATTTCGAAACCAGACGGTTGGCAGCACGTTGATGCGGGCGGCTTCCGGGCCGCGATTAGCGATCGTGATCCGGATCAGAACGTCATCGACGTCGGCCTTGGCGTATTCAATGAAGACGTCGAAATACCGCCCTTCGTCAAAGACACCGGTGTCCGGCAGTTCGAATTCCGGTTCCAGTTTGGTGCGGGCACGGTTCTCGTTGATCAGCCGTTCATACGGAAACTCGGCTTGGGGATACTTGTACAGAAACTTCATGTACGAGTGCGTCGGCGTCGAGTCGAGATAGTAGTAGATCTCCTTTACGTCCTCGCCGTGATTTCCCTCGCTGCCGGTCAGGCCAAATAACCGTTCTTTCAAGATGGGATCGCGGCCGTTCCACAGAGCGACAGCAAAGCACACGTTCTGCTGGCGGTTACAGATGCCGCCAAGGCCGTCCTCATTCCACCGATAGACGCGCGAACGGGCATGGTCATGCGGAAAGTAATCCCAGGCCGATCCGTCCCGGCTGTAGTCTTCGCGGACCGTCCCCCACGCGCGCTCGCTCAAATACGGGCCCCAGCGTTTCCAGTGGATCTTCCGCGAATCGGACTCGGCAAGTCTCTTCTGCTCAGCGTTCATGTTGATCTCTCTAATACTAACTCAAATAATGAATGATCTAACCCTTATGCTCGGGCTTCTTTGACTGAAAGGTTTTCCAGTTCTTTTCGCCATCCTGAATGAACTTGTCCTGTTCTTTTTCCCAGGCGTCTTTGGCTTTCTGGTTATAGTTCAGATAGAGCTTGCCGTCGACGATCTTCCACGTCTCAGGGTCGCCGTCGGCGGTGTAGCCGTGAGAGACGGCGTAAGAACAATAGCCGCCAAACTGCGGAGCATACGCGGCGGGATCGGCTTTGAACTTTTCAAGGTTCTCGGCGTTAGCAAAGACCCATTTGGCACCGTTCCAGGCGTATTCGAATGTCGGATTGCCTTTGACCGCGCTGTTCTCCGCGAAAAACGCCACTGTATCGTAGCCGCGAATAGCGGCGCCATTTGCATCGACGTTGATCTTTTGGACGCCTTCTGTCGGGCTGCACGCCGCGAAAGTGATCGCGATCGTCGCAAAGATGAAAAGGTATATGAGTTTCATTTTTACTGGTCTCCTATTTTTCCGTGAGTCGGACGGCGTGGCCGTCAGGGTCGCGGAACAGTGCTGCGCGGCGAAACCCGAGTTTTGGGACGCCGAAATCTACCACGCCGCTTGATATCAGATCGGGCCGGTAAGTCAAAAATAGCTTTGCTATATCGGCGGCCGCGAAACTTGTCTCCCAGTGCCACAAATCGCTCGCTCGCGTATCGCGCGGGTATGGACGGCCATCGGTCGGAGCGACGTACTCGAGAAATTCGACTGCGATGCCATCATCCTTGGTCCGAAGGCCCGTAATATGAAGTTTCGCTCCGAAGACGTTATTGAGGTGTTCCTGCTCGGGTCCGTAATTATCGCTCGTGCCGGCGACGGCCAGGCCGAGAGCGTCACGATAGAACCTTAGGCTCGTGTCGCTGTCACCGACAACGATCGCGGTATGGTCGATCCCGAGAAAGAGTTTTCCGTTCTTGTTGAGGTCATGCCATTTCTTTGACCCTTTATCGGGCGGAAACTGGAGGATCTCGAGAACATGGTTGTCAAAGTCCTTGAAATAAAATGCCTTGATGCCCGCGGCAGCCGTGATGTACGCCGGCAGCGTCTGCGGCCCTGTTGACGCGTGACGCACCTTATTCGCGCGGAGGCGATCATAGGCTTTGTCCATATCTGCAACGATGATCGCAATATGCTGGAACCACCTGTCGTTGCTTCGCGAATCGACCGGGATCGGCCGGCCCTGCGGCGTGAGATATTCGGTCAACTGTAATGTTTCCGAGCCAAGCTTAAGGTCCACGACGCGTGCTCTCGCACCAAAGACACCGGACAAGTGTTCGAAGTCCGGTCCCCAGATCTCGGTATCGGACACTTTCTCGAACGTGAGGACGCGGGTATAGAAATCGACCGCCCGGTCCATATCCGACACGGTGAATCCGACAGTCTCAACATGCGTGACAGCCTGGCCGCGGGCAGTAGAGAAGAATGCGATCAGCGCGAGCAGACCCGCGAGCCAGAGCCAGTAGAGGGCGTTGCCGCG
>CAYSMU010000311.1:0-4400 GCA_964432145.1 uncultured Chloracidobacterium sp. | reverse complement strand
TGATAGGAAATATTCAACATTCGTTGAATGCGAGCAGGCTCTGCGGTGCCGCACATTTCTACGAATCGACTAACAAAGGCCAAACGTTCAGTTGTACCCAATTCTTTCCTTGACATTCATGTACACTTGTGTAAAATCTTACACAATTGATCAATCGGGATTATATCCCATCTGTGTAGTGGTTATCAATATCAAACGATTCAAATAATCTTTAGCAACTTTCGCGGAGTGCGTACGCCCTGTACGCGCCGCGAAAATAGAGGGAGACGGTGTGGGAGACGTCTCCCTCGCCTTTTTAAAGAGCATTTCCGGCAGCAAAGCCTGACGACCACGCCCATTGGAAGTTATAGCCGCCAAGCCAACCGGTAACATCAAGGATCTCGCCAATGAAGTATAGCCCGGGCGCCTTTTTCGATTCCATGGTCTTGGACGATATTTCCGCAGTCGAGACGCCTCCGAGTGTGACCTCAGCCCGGTCGTAGCCTTCGGTTTCGGCAAATCTCACCTGCCAACGGTTGATCGCGTCGCCGAGTCTGATTATATCTCGGTTAGAAAGCTGGTCGAGCGGTTTGTTTGCCGAGCTTCTCACGGTCAGGGCGTCCGCGAATCGCTGAGGCAGAGCAGAGCCTAGAAAGTTTGCAGCGGTTCGTCTGCTGTCACGATTAGCGCGGATCCATTCTATCGCGTCTGTTTCAGGGAGCAGATCGATACTGACAGGTTCATGATTGTTCCAGTAGTTTGAGATCTGCAAGATCGCGGGCCCGGATATTCCGCGGTGGGTAAAAAGAATATTTTCGCGAAAGCTCATTTTTGCGGTTGTTACGATCGAATCTATCGAGACGCCTGCGAGATCTGTATAGCTTTTGTCTTTGAGTACGAGGCCGACAAGCGAGGGACGTGTCTCAACGACCTGGAGGCCATATTGGCGTGCTATGCGGTAGCCGAAGTCGGACGCTCCGACCTTTGGGAATGAGAGGCCACCGCAGGCGATGACCACGGCGTTCGCTTGAAACGATCCCTGAGACGTATGAACCTCAAAACGCAGATCCTTGACAATTGAAGCGACCGAGCAGCTGGTGCGGATCTCGATTCGGGCCTTGCGGCATTCCGAAAGAAGCATTTCGACTATTGACCTTGAGCTTTCGCGGCAAAAAAGTTGGCCGAGCTTCTTTTCGTAAAACGGGATTCTGTGTTTTTTGACGAGTTCGACAAAATCGTTCGGCGTGTAGCCTGAGATGGCCGACTTACAGAAATGCGGATTTTGTGAGATAAAATTCTCGGCTTTTGTGTGGAGGTTCGTGAAGTTGCAGCGTCCGCCTCCAGAGATCACGATCTTGCGTCCGACCTCGGCGTTGTGCTCAAGCACGAGAACACGTCGGCCTCGCTTGCCGGCGGTGATCGCGGCAAAAAGTCCGGCGGCACCGCCGCCGACAATGATTGCGTCGTAAGTCACCTATGCCAGGTATAGCTCTCTCAGAATGTTCGCGTGATGGCGTACATGGCCGATCGAAATATTGGCGAGAGCTCGAACTGAGATCGGGAGGCCGCTTGCCGTGCCCATCCGTTTGAGGGCCGCTTCGTCTAGATTGCTCAAAAAGTGCGCATTCGCACGTCGGCATAGTTCAAATTCATCGAGCAAATCGGCAAACGAGCGATTGTTTGCGTTCGAATTCTCGATATAGCCATCTTGTTCAAAACCCTCGATCGGCGTTTCATCACCGCGCGAGATTCGAAGCATTCTGTAGGCAAAGATCCGTTCGCCATCGATCAGATGGCTCAGTAGTTCCTTGATCGTCCATTTGCCCTCGGCATAGGCAAAGTTTCCTTTTTCCTCGGAGACTCCGTCGACCATAGTTCGAAGCTCTTCCGGCTGGGCCGCATAAGCGTTGCGAATATCATCCTCGGGCACAAGTGAAATATATGTTCCATAGTACGCGTCGTACTCGTTTGCCTCAGGTTTGTACATTGTTTGAAACTCCTTTTAAAAAGACCTGCGTTTGCGTGTAATATTAACAAAACGAAGATCATTGTGTCGTGCAGTTCCGTTTCATGAAGTATGTTCTAATTCTGATGTTGTGTTTTGGGTATAGCGTTTCCACATTCGCCCAACACGGCGGCAAAGCTGAACCTCGACGTATTCAGTTCGCCTCGGGAAAACCTGTTGTTGTACTCACGGGAATGCTTTCAAACAGCCAGGAACTGGAGTACGTTTTCGGAGCAACCAAAGGGCAGACCGTCACGATAAGGAATTCAAATCGTAACCTATTCGATTTTCGCGTCTTTAGTGAGGAACATTTTCCGGAAGGAGATTTCGATAGTTCGCCTACCTATACATTTGAGATCCCTGCAACGGGCGACTATATGTTCTTTGTACGAAAAAAGCAGGTGAGAACGCCGAGAATGGCTAGATACTCTCTATCGATCACGCTTCGATAAACGTCGATAACGAAACCGGCATCCATGGGCATTCGCTAAGGAGCCGAAAACTGGAGTAAAAAGTGAAAAGATCGCTTCTCTTTATTATACTATTCGTCGCATTTGCGGCGGTCTCGGGTTTTGGCCAAGGCGGCGGAAAGGCCGAACCGGGTAGGGTCAAGTTTGCCAAGGGAAAGTCTATGACAACGCTCATGGGTACTCTTTCCGGCGATCAGCAGCAGGAGTTTGTTTTTGCCGCGCGAAAGGGCCAGAAGGTGTTCGTTACCAATTCTGACTCGATGCGGTTCGCATACCGAGTCTTCAATGACGAAGTGAATTATGAAAGTGTCGAACTTGCGGTGCCGACCCTGGAATTTGTCGTTCCGACAACGGGCGACTATATGATCTTCGTCCGAAGGTCGAACAACTCAAAAAGCAAAGCGAGATTTTCGATCACATTGGCAATCAAATAGTAGGTTTTTAGGAGATCAATTGAATATGAAAAGAGTGTTTTCGATTCTGGGAGTATGTTTTGCAGCTTTGGTGATCTTGTCACAAACGGGCACGCAGGCTGTGAACATTACATTTGCGGACCGGTTTGCGGCTGCCGCGCCGATCGGCGAGAGCGGAACGTATAATTTCGACAAGGCCCATTCGGTGATCGGATTTAAGGTCAAGCACAATGGCCTGATCGAGATCCCGGGTTACTTTCGCGACTTTACGGGCATCGTGAATTACGATGCGAAAGATGTAACGAAGTCGACAGTTGAGTTCACGGCAAAGGCAACGAGCGTTGATACAGGAGTCGCCGCGCGTGACAACCACCTGAGATCAGCGGATTTCTTCGAGGTCGCTAAGTTCCCGGACCTTACTTTTAAGAGTAGCAAGGTGGAAAAGAAGGGCAAGGGGTACGTGGTTACTGGGGATCTCACAATGAAGGGAGTAACTAAAATGATCACGTTCCCTATCAATATCGCAGGCTTCTTGCCGGCGGGGGAACGAAGCACCGCTCGCATGGGCTTCACGGCGGAAACGACGCTTAATCGTCGTGATTACGGGGTCAACTACGGCGGCAATATCCCCGGCACCAGTACTCCGGTGATCTCTGATCAGATCGCGATCCGGATCGAGGTCGAGGCTCCCGCACCGCGTCCCGCCGCACCGACCGGAGCGAAACCGGCGAACTAGGTCAAAGTCTCAGATGGTAGAGTCGAGGGAAAAGCGGGCTTTAGGCCCCGCCTTGCTTTTATTGTTTTAATTTTGCCGCTTCGCTGAAAGAGATGTCGTAGATCGCGTATTCCTGCCATCCGTTGTAATCAAAGTGCCACCATTCATCGGGATTGACCGTAAAGCCGTTCGCCTCCATTAACTGCCGAAGTTTGTCGCGGTTATTTCTCTCCTCCTCTGTTCCCCCGTAATAATTCGGTGAAGCCCGCTCTGAAAACTCGTCATATCCCGACGGCATTGGGATCGCTTTGCCGGTCTTAAGGTCAAAGATCCCGAGATCGACTGCACATCCGCGATTGTGCTTCGAGCCTTTCGCCGGGTCCGCAACGAACTTCTTTTGGTCTTCGCGAACGGTTTCCCAAAAGAGTTTTGTAATTGACCAAGGGCGATAGCCGTCATAAATAACGATGCCGAGGCCCTGACGCGCGAGCCATTTGTGTACACGCATTACACCCTCGGCCGCGGGCCGCTGCAGAAACGCCCGTGCCTCAGGATAAACGGGTCTGCCGACGAAATTGTCGGCGGTCGCGTACCTGATATCGAGCTTTATGGTTTGGTCGAGTTTTATTAGTTCTATCAAATTGGCCTCGAGCTTATTTGGTTCCTTTGGCGGCAGCTTCTGAGCATTAACACCCAAAACGAGCGCAAAAATTGTTGCGGGAACGATGTATTTTAAGACCGGTTTACGCCTTAGCATATGGACGGAAGTTCGCGAATTGAAATTCCGCAATAAAAAAGATAACTTGGGAAATTGTAGC
>CAYSMU010000310.1:0-4417 GCA_964432145.1 uncultured Chloracidobacterium sp. | reverse complement strand
TGAGGACGTGATCGAGATCAGCTGTCACGGTTCACCGGTGCTGCTTCGTGAGGTGATAGACATCTGTCTGGCTCTTGATGCAAGAATGGCGGAGCCGGGTGAATTCTCGCTTCGGGCCCTGGTAAACGGCCGCATTAATCTCGCGGAGGCAGAGGCCATACGAGATCTCATCGATTCTCAGACCGCGGCATCGGCACGTCAGGCTGTCCGGCAGATGCGCGGTGAGCTTTCACAGCAGCTAACACCGCTCAAGAATGAGTTGCTGAATATTATCGTAGTGCTCGAGTCGGCACTGGAATTTGTCGAGGACGATCTTCCCGCGACCCAGATCGACAGTGTTCGAAACGGCCTCACCGATATCGCCGCCGAGACCTCAAGGCTCGCGAACACGTTCAAGGCGGGCCATCTAATTCGTGAGGGGCTACGTGTAGCAATCGTTGGCCGTCCAAATGTTGGCAAGTCTAGTCTTTTCAATGCTTTACTCGGCAGCGAGCGCGCCATAGTCACCGACATCGCCGGTACGACCCGTGATCAGATCCATGAGCGTTTCACGATCCACGACATTCCGATCTCGCTGATCGATACGGCAGGTTTGCGAGACACGACCGACACGGTCGAGAGCATCGGTGTCGATCGCTCAAAAGCACTGATGGCGGATGCCGATCTCGTCGTGGTCATGCTCGATTCGTCCGAGGAGGTCATGCCTGAGGACCACGAGATACTCGAAAGCGTCAAAGACTTGAATTACATCGTCGCTCTCAACAAGATCGACAAGACGCCGTCATTCGACGTTGATCATCTTGCGGCTGCTGAGGGATCGAGGCTGGCTTATCTTCGGCCTAAAATCACACCGCTCTCGGCAAGGACCGGCGAGGGCCTCGATGACCTTCGCGAAGCGATAATATCGCCGTTCTCACCTGAGGACGTCTCTACTTCTGGATTTCTGGTCACCGATGCACGACACCACGATCTGCTGATACGAGCCGGATCGGAGATCAAACACTCAATTGAGCAATTAGATGCCAGGATGAGCGAGGAGATAGTCCTCGTCGGCCTTCACAATGCTCTCAGATATATCGGTGAGATCACGGGCGAGACCACGACCGAGGATATGCTGACTCGGATCTTTTCTACTTTCTGCATCGGTAAATAAAGGTGCTTTCGGTCACATTCCTAGACGGCATGATCAGATATGCTGGTCGGCGAAGGTGCATGATGCTGAAACATCAACAGTGGAAGTAAATACCGAACTATCGAAACTCCCCGCAAAGTCGACCGATCTCATATCGCGAGCCCACTCTCACTCTACCAGCGCAATTACTCAGCTCCTCGACGTGATCCCCGAGGATGGACTCTCGACAAACGAGGCACAAAGACGTCTCGAAAGAGACGGACCAAATTCTGTAGAGCCGATAGCCGGTTATTCCTGGTGGCAGATCCTTCTTGCTCAATTTTCAAGTGTCGTGATCTGGATGCTCTTTGCAGCTGCGACGGTGGCGTGGTTCACTCGAAACGAACTCGAAGCCGCGGCGATAATCGCAGTACTTGTCATTAACGGTGCTATTGGATTCCTGATCGAATGGCAGGCGGGACGTGCACTTGAAGCTCTGCGCAGAGAATCAGTAATAACCGCTCGCGTACGAAGGGATGGCGTTGATCAGATGATCGACGCCAAAGATCTTGTTGCAGGAGACATCCTGATACTGTCAGCAGGCGAAAGGGTACCGGCGGATGCCCGGCTACTGGACTCCACAAACCTCAGAACAGACGAATCTACCCTTACGGGGGAAAGTGAGCCCGTAGAGAAATCGGGCGAGTCGGTCGGTGCGGCTGCCCTGCTTGCGGAAAGAAGCTCGATGGTCTATATGGCGACGATAATAGTCGCCGGAAAAGGCACGGCCGTCGTGACGGCAACCGCCGCGAAGACCGAACTTGGACGGATCGGCCAGCTAATGGCGGAGGGAGAAGAGGAAAAGACACCGCTCGAACGCCGCCTCGCAGAATTAGGCAGGCGACTGGTTATTATCGTTCTCGGCATTGCGGCGATCGTAATAGCCGCAGGCGTTATCCGCGGCGATAATATCTGGCTAATGCTCGAGGTTGGGATCAGCCTCGCCGTCGCTGCAGTACCTGAGGGCTTGCCCGCCGTGACTACGCTGATCTTGGCCCTCGGAGTTTTGAAGATGGCCCGGAGGAATGCGATCGTCCGGCGTCTTGCCGCGGTCGAGGCGCTTGGAAGCACGACTGTCATTTGTACCGATAAGACAGGAACATTGACAGAAAATAGAATGACTGTTCGCGAGTTCCTCCTTGCGGACGGGCGAACGGTGTTACTTGACGATAATACAGTCACCGACCCGCTGCTTGATCGCCTCAATCTAGTCGGTGTTTTGTGCAATGATGCCACGCTGGGTGAGAAAAGTGATATCGGAGACCCTACGGAAACCGCCCTTCTAGCGGCAGCAGCGAAGCTTGGCGCCGATATCTCGAGGACACGGTCCACCTATTCGCGAATTTTTGAGCTTCCCTTCGAGTCGACATCGAAACGCATGGTCGTCGTATTACGCGACCCAAACGGGACAACATTTGCAGCCATGAAAGGCGGCCCCTCGGTAGTCCTGAAAGCATGTCTTTATTTTGCCGACAGTGACGGGCTCCAGCCGATGACGGGTGAGGCAAGAAATCGGTTAAGGGAACAAAACGAAGAGCTTGCCGATCGGGGGCTGCGCGTTCTCGCACTTGCCGAGAGAAGTATTGACACGAGCACTGGTGATAGAGAAGCAAATATCGCCGACCTTGAAAGCGGTTTTACTTTTTTGGGATTTGCGGCAATAAGCGATCCGCCGAGGCCGGAGGCGGCGGACGCGATCCGAAGGGCCCACGATGCCGGGATCCGTGTGGTAATGCTTACAGGAGATCAATTGTCTACCGCAAGAGCTATCGCCCGCGAACTCCATATTAGCGTTGGCACGAATATATCGGCCTTCAATGCGTCGGAGATCGTCAGTGCAACGACGGGCGAGCTGTCAGAGATAACGAGGATCGCGGATGTCTTCTCTCGGGTCTCCCCGGATGAAAAGCTTCGCATCGTCGAGGCGTACAAGGTTCAAGGTGAGATTGTCGCCGTAACCGGCGACGGTATCAACGACGCTCCGGCTCTTCGCGCGGCAGATATTGGCATCGCAATGGGCCTTCGGGGGACTGAGGTAGCGAAAGAGGCGGCAGACATTGTTCTTGCGGATGACAATTTTTCGACGATCGTCGCGGCCATCGAAAGTGGACGAACGATCTACTCGAACATCATCAAGTTCGTAAATTTCTTGTTTTCGACAAATCTGGCCGAGGTGATCCTCATCTTCACAGGCATAATGGCAGGACTTCCGCTGCCGCTGCTGCCATTGCAGATCCTATGGTTAAATCTTATTACCGACATCTTCCCCGCATTCGCTTTGGCCATTGAGCCACCGACGCGTGACGTCCTTTCGCGAAAGCCTCGGCCCCGTGATGAATCATTACTGGCAAGTTCGTTCCTGCTTCTTATTGGAGGCCAAGGGTTGCTGCTTGCACTGGTTTCGCTCGGTGCCTACATTTGGGCTCTGGATACTTATGGTGAAGGAGCGCACGCCAGGACCGTCGCCCTTTTCTCATTGATCGGGGCGGAAGTGGCTCATGTATTCAATTGCCGTTCTAGGACAAAAAGCGCATTTGAATCCTTCTGGGCAAATCCGTTCATTTTCGCAGCGATAGCGTTGATGTTTGTCCTTCAACTGGCCGCATACTCAATCCCGCCACTCGCTCTTGCATTGGATCTGGTAGCGCCGAACGTTCAGGATTGGATCGTCATAGCTCTAAGCATCGCGACTCCGCTGATCGTGGTTGAGACGGTGAAACTAGCGGTTCGAAAAATGGATCGAGGGGATTAGGTTGCCCCGTTTGGCCGGAGAGAATAGGGTTGGTTTCGGGGTTGCTAGGTGTTCGCAGAAAGTTCGGTGTCCTCTGCCGTACATCGGTCGCAGATAAATGGATTGTCGAGGCCCTCACCAATGGCACGGGCTATACTCTCAAAAGTCGATGTGTCGGTGTAATAGATACCGTTGCAAAGGCTACAGTTGATCCTATGAATATTCGACGCGGTTTTCAGTTCAGTCGTCGCGGTCTGATACTCGCCCAGTTCGACGTCCCGTTCTAGTCTTGTCCCCTGCATGATCGCCTCCTGATAAGGAAAGCCGTCATAAACCGACGCCACGTCGGACGCGGAAAAGATCGGCGTAAGCCGGAGTGAAAAGGCCGGGGGACGGCAGAAGTTAGGTCAGTTCGTCGACAGCCGCCCCCCGCAAAAGCTGTCTTACGCTGCCTTGACGGCAACCTTTGCAGCTTCCATCTCAGCTTTTTTCTTCAAGGCGAGACTCAGGACCCC
>CAYSMU010000309.1:2418-4423 GCA_964432145.1 uncultured Chloracidobacterium sp. | reverse complement strand
ATGCAAAGTTTCCCCGGACCTGACGTTAGGTTTCGGTCTTTCATCTCGCCTCGGCGTGCACGCATAACCTCAATGCCTTCGACTGGTTCGACCGCACGGATAAGCACGACGTGGGGCAAGTCAACCCGCCCGCACACAACATTTAGCTGATAGTACATTCCATAAATAAAGAATACGTAGGCGTGACCGCCCCGGCCGTAGGTGACCTCATTTCTTGCAGTGCGGCGTCCGCCGAAGCTGTGTGCCGCACGGTCGGTCTCGCCAAGATATGCCTCGGTCTCAACGATCATTCCGGAAACTCGTTGGCCGGTCTCGTCCGGAACAACGATCAATTTCCCAAGCAGATCGCGGGCAATGCCGACGGTATCGTCACGAAGGTAGAAGTTTCTCGCAAGTTTTCTTCCCATAATGGCCTCGCGGCAAATATTCGGGGATAAACAACATCAAACCATCGATAGTTTAAGCCGGTGAAAATTGATAAAATCCACACTCGGCGTCGAAAACTGATTTATGAATCTTATCAAAGTTACTATTCTGATCACCGCTCTCGCGTTTTCGGCATTGGGCCAGCGAACGGACGACGTGCTCGCGACGGCGACGGGCCTCACCTTCAGGCTCCGCGATCTTTCGCCCGAAACGCAGAAGGATGTTGCCGACCTGCCCGTTAAGATCCCGCAGGCAAGGACCGCTTTACTCGATCAACTCGTCAGCCGACGTGTCTTCGACGCTGAAGCAAAGGTTCGTGGAATCACGATGGGCAAATTGCTTGCCGACGAAAAGGCGAAGATAAAAGACCCTGCCGAGCCGGAGATACAGAAAATACTCGAAGCCAACGCCGATCGCCTCTCGGACTTGTCACCAGCGAATGCTCGTAAACAGGTTATTGCGTTTCTCCGGAACGCTCCCGAACAGAAAGCACTCGGCGAACTGTATTCCCAGCTCAAAGCCAAGTTCAAACTCGTCCCCGGCAAGGACGTAAATGCGCCGGCCCTGGCTCCGACGGACGTGGTCGCAACAGTCGACGGCAAGCCGATAACTGCAAAAGAATTCGAGGATTTTGTCCGCATACCGCTTTACGAGGCCCGCGCAGAGATGGCCGAGGTCATTCTGGATGAATTGGATGAGGTCATCTTTAACGCACTTGTTACAAACGACGCAAAGTCTCAGGGCCTCGACGCCGGAGCGCTGATCGCCCGCGAAGTGACTAACAAAATGAAGGACTATTCCGACGAGGAACGCTTTAGTCTCGAGAGCGCACTTCGCAATTCGCTGTTCGCAAAGTACAAGGTGAACATACTTTACCGCGAGCCCGAAGCCCCGGTTGAAAGTATTTCTGCAGATGACGATCCGGCTCAGGGTCCCGCGGCCGCACCGGTTACGGTGATAATGTTCAGCGATTTTCAGTGTTCCGCCTGCTCGGCCACGCACCCAATACTCAAGAAAGCCATGGACCAATTTCCGGGGAAGGTGAGGTTCGTCGTGCGCGATTTCCCCCTTGAATCGATCCATGAGAACGCCTTCCAAGCCGCCAGAGCGGCGAATGCCGCAAACGCTCAAGGGAAATTCTTCGAGTACATCGATCTGCTCTATAAGAATCAATCGGCCCTGGATGTCGTTTCGCTCAAGAAATACGCCTCGCAGATCGGTTTGAACGCGGCGCAGTTTGATATAGACTTTAATGCTGAAAAGACCGCTGCCGAGATCCGCAAGGACGTTGCTGATGGCGAGGTATACGGGATCAATTCGACACCGACGATCTTCGTCAACGGCCGCCGTGTCAGGCGATTTTCGGTCGTGGGATTTACCGAGGCTATCCAAAAGGCGTTGCCAAAATAGTATTATGCGAATATTTGTTCTCATTCTTGCCGCTCTTGCGTCTGTGGGGTGTTCAGGCGGCACCAATGCCGGCAAACCAAACGTCACTCCCGCCAATAATGGAAGAACTTCATCGACCCCGGTGCCTGTTTACGGCTACGAGGTGGTCAAGTCTTATCCGCACGACGGG
>CAYSMU010000309.1:0-2408 GCA_964432145.1 uncultured Chloracidobacterium sp. | reverse complement strand
CGGCGTTAGCTAAATAGCGAGTATGCGAAGTTTGCTTGTTTTCATCACGGCGGCTATTGCGCTCGCGTGTTCGGGCACGGCAAATACCACAAAACCGAATAACGCGAACGTGACAAAAGCTCCGCCATTGCCTGTCTACGGTTATGAGGTCGTTAGATCCTATCCGCACGACGGGAACGCCTTCACACAGGGGCTCTTCTTTTACAATGGATTTCTTTACGAAAGTACCGGCGAGAGGGGCGAATCAACAATACGAAAAGTCGATCTTGAGAGCGGCAAGGTACTCCAGAAGTGGGATCTGCCCAGAGAGGATTTTGGCGAAGGCTCTACGCTGATAGGCGACAAGGTCTACATGATCACATGGCAAAACGGTATCGGCCGGGTTTTTGACGTGAAGGACTTTAAGCTGCTCAAGGAGTTCAGCTATCAGGGCGAAGGCTGGGGCCTGACCACCGACGGGACTAACCTGATAATGTCGCAGGGCACGCACGTGCTCAAGACACTCGATCCCGAGACATTCAAGCAGGTAAAAACGGTTCCCGTCATGCGAGAGGACGGACGCCCGTTGATGAACCTTAACGAACTTGAGTGGGTGAAAGGTGAGATATGGGCAAACGTCTGGCACTCGGAAAGATCGGAGATCCTCGGCAAACCCAATCACATCGCCCGTATCGATCCTGCAACAGGAAAACTAACAGGTTGGATCAATCTGCAAGGGATCTCACCCGACGATCAGCCACCGGCTAACTCGGGTGACGATTATCATCCGAAGGCCGAAAACACCCTGAACGGTATCGCATACGATGCCGCGAACGATCGCATTTTTGTTACCGGGAAGAACTGGAAGAAGCTTTACGAGATCAAGATAACGCCGCCAAAGACACAATGACCGAACTGGACAGACAATTCATGGCCAGGGCCATCGAGCTGGCACGTCTGGGCGTCGAGAATAACGACGGCGGGCCGTTCGGATGCGTCGTCGTCAAAGACGGCCGGATCATCGGCGAGGGAAGCAATCGCGTAACTTCGACGAATGACCCCACTGCTCATGCCGAGGTGGTCGCGATTCGAGAGGCTTGTAAAGCATTGAATTCGTTTCAGTTAGACGGCTGCACCATATATACGTCATGCGAACCGTGCCCGATGTGCCTGGGTGCGATCTACTGGTCGCGGCCGACCGCGATCTTCTATGCAGGCACGCGAGACGACGCCGCGGAGGCCGGATTCGATGACGAGCGTTTCTACGGCGAAATGGAAAAACCGAACGAAGAACGCGAACTCCGGATGGTCAACATCCTTCGCGAAGATGCTCAGGCGGCGTTTCAAGCTTGGCTCGATAAGCCCGATAAGACCGAGTACTAATGTCGAACAACACGTACATCCTGATGCTGGTCGCTCTCGTGGCCGGGGCGATGATGCCGACCCAGGCCGCAACCAACAACAAAATGGCTGCTGTGCTCGACAGTCCGATACTCGCGGCATTTCTTTCATTTATCGTCGGCACGATCGCTTTGCTTGTTTTTTCATTGATCTCGGGAAACGGATTGTCGTCGCTCGCGGCGGCAAAAGATGCTCCTCTCGTTGCGTGGGCAGGTGGCTTTCTCGGTGCGTTTTTCGTTGCTGCCGCCGTGATGTTGGTCCCAAGGCTCGGCGTGGCGATGACCTTCAGCCTGATTATCGCCGGGCAGATGCTTGTGACACTGGTGATCGATCACTTCGGGTTGCTTGGCGTGCCGGTTAAAGAGGTCAGTTTGGCCCGCGTCGGCGGGATCGTCCTGATCACGGCGGGCGTTATAATAATTAGAAAATTTTGAACCGCAAAATACGCTAATTTCACGAAAGGCGGTTTTCATTTATAGCGATTTGATCGGTTTCCGTTATTGATTTTAGTATCTTTCGTATATTTCGCGATTACTCTCTCTTGATGATCGAATTCATCCTCAACGATCAAGATATTTCTACCGATCAACCGCCGGGATCAACGGTGCTCGATTTCGTGCGCTATCACAAGAACCTAAAGGGTACGAAGATCGGCTGCCGAGAGGGCGACTGCGGGGCATGCACGATCCTTGTCGGCGAACTTGTTGGCGACAAGGTCAATTACCGCTCTATGACCTCGTGCCTGATGCCGCTCGCCAATGCCGCCGGGAAACATATCGTCACTATCGAGGGCATTAATCCCGCTGACGGATCACTCACGCCAGTCCAGCAAGCAATGGTCGATGAGAGTGGAACTCAATGCGGATTCTGCACGGTTGGATTCGTGATGTCGCTGACCGGATTTTGCGTTGACGGTACTGTCAAGACACCGGAAATGGCTGTCTCGGCTATCGACGGCAACATCTGCCGCTGCACGGGCTACAAGTCGATCGAGCGGGCTGCTCGCCGCCTGTCGGAACCACCTGCGG
>CAYSMU010000308.1:1392-4426 GCA_964432145.1 uncultured Chloracidobacterium sp. | reverse complement strand
AAAGAACGCACGGTCTTCGGTAACGGTTATCGCCTTGATCAGGTGCGGCGGAAGGTCATTGAACGTGACGGTCTTTCGCCTGCCGTCACCCTCGGCAGCGATCGAACTGAGTATCTTAGGTTCGAGTTTCGCTTCCTTTACCTCGGTGTTTGCCGTTCTATCGCCGATCGCGGCCACGCTCTTTCCGTCTTTGCTGAATTTTACCGACAACGCCGGAAAGATCTTTGCCCCGTCTATTGTTCCGGTCGTTCCCGGCTCGATGCCCAACACATCGCCGTCAATGGCATAACGGCTTCGTGACTGGTCCGCCTGGCTATTGCGCTCGATGTAGCCTGCCGACTTTAGATACTCGATCAATCCCGCCATTGATATCGCTTCGCCGACTTTCAAGGTTTTCGGAGCGGAATAGATCCCGGCCGTTGCCGTGTAGACTTCACCGCTGAGCAGCTTTCGATCAATGCGGTCGGAAAGATCGAACCAGAAATAGGCAAGTGTCAAAAATATCGCAAGGAATGAAAACGCTGCGATCGACAACGTCCAAACGTTAAAGACGGCCCGCAGGATACGCTTGAATCGAGTCGGCGGGGGCGCCTGATAGGATGTGGCACGCCGAGCCTTTACCCAGCCCTTTGGCGGCATCTTCGAACGTGAACTTTTTGTCGGCGAATTATCCTGCATCTAAGGTTGGAAATCAGGGGGACGAAGTGAGATTATCGACTTCGGCGAGCGTCGCTAATAAGTTTAGCGATTTTTCGCTGTTCCTGTCGAACAAATTCTTGCCGATGTCACTAGCACTGGCCACAAATCTAGGGCAGATCGCGCGCCGAAGATTGATGCTTGCCGCAATCGTCGTCGTGGGCATGATCGTCGCCGGGGGCGCGGGTTTTCGTTATTTTGAGGGATTCTCATGGCTCGACAGTTTTTACACTGCCGCTCAAACGGTAACTACTGTGGGCTATGGCGATCTCGCACCGGTGACACCGCAAGGGCGTTTTTTTGCGATAATTCTAATGCTGACAGGTGCCGGAACGGTACTTTATGCATTGACGCTGCTGGCACAGGCCGTGATCCAATCGGAGATCGTAGAGGCATACGGTAAAAAGGCGAAGATGAAAGAGATAGAAAAACTTCGTGACCATTATATAGTCTGCGGGGCAGGCCGTGTGGGCCGCCGCATAATCCGAAACCTGCAGAAGCAGAACCTGCCGCACGTCATAATCGAAAACGACGAAAGGAAACTAGGTGAACTGGACCTGAACGGGACCCAGGTACTGATCGGCGACGCGACTTCTGAGGAAAACCTTCAAGCGGCCGGTGTAAAATGCGCTCGGGGGCTCGCCAGTTGCCTGCCTGACGATGCCGCTAATGTTTACGTCGTGTTGACTGCGAGAGGATTGAATTCCGGCCTTCATATTGTTTCACGTGCGGTCGAGGAACAAGCCGAACCAACTCTGATCCGCGCGGGGGCAAGCCGTGTCGTCGCTCCGACGATAATCGGCAGCCAGTCGATGGCGCGTGCACTGCTGAAGCCCGCGATAGCCGATTTTATGGACTCGATCGTCGCGGAGTCGCTTGATCTTGTATTCGAAGAGGTCGCTATCGATCCGCAATCGTCGTACGCCGGTAAATATCTGCGCGATACTAACTTACTGAGCGAATTGAGCCTGATCGTCGTTGCTATCCGGCGAAAGGATGGCGAGCTGACGTTCCACCCAAATGGCGACACTCGTATCGAGGACGGCGACTTGCTTATCGTGATCGGCAAAGCCGAGTCAGTGCAAAGGCTAATTGAGGCGAATAATCAATGAAAGTCCTGGTTACGGGAGGCAGCGGATACTTAGGCACGCATGTCCGGCGATTTTTCGAGGCCGATGACCTCTCGCGGCGTGCCGGCCTTGAGATTCTGGATCCAAACGACGCGGCAATGGCGGCTGACTACGATATGGTCATACATCTCGCCGCCCATCTTGATAAATCACCCGAGGCGGCCGACCAGGTATTCCTAACCAACGTACAGGGTACGGTAAACCTCCTCCGTGCGATGAAAAAGGACGCGGTCTTCATTTTTGCTTCGACAAAGGATGTATACGGACGCTTCGCCGATAACTTCTCTGAGGTACCTGAGACGTGTCAGACGTATTACGCGGGACAGTCGTCTCTCGAATGGTCGAAATTGATCGCCGAGCGATATATCGAATACTATGCCGGAACGCGAGGCTTTCGATCGTGTATCTTTCGCATTGCCACTGTTTACGCCGCCAATACGGAGGGCAATACTCCGAATTTTGTCGGACATTTTGCCGATGCATTGAACAAGGGCGAGCGGCTGCGTTTGCCCGGAAGCGGATCGCCAAAACGCGACTTGCTGCACGTGGCAGATCTCTGCTCTGCATGCGCGGCGTTCTCTGATTCGGTCATAGGTCATGGTACGTACAATTTGGGCGGTGGTGCTGAGAATGCCGCCACGTTAACCGAGATCGTTGAGATACTGGAAAAGGTATCGGGACTCCAGGCGGTGCTCGACAATGAGAATCCGCTTCCGCAGCCCGTACCATTCAATTACGTTTCGGATCTCGGTTTGATAAAACAGGAATTAGACTGGAAGCCCGAGATCGGGCTTGAGGACGGGCTGATAACTCTATTCCATTCGTGAAGATACTCGTTCGGGGAACAAACTGGATCGGTGACGCAGTAATGTCGGTGCCTGCGATGCGCGAGCTTCGGCGGATCTTCCCAGATGCACATATCACGCTTCACACCCGTACATGGGCAGACGGGCTTTTCCGTGATGTCGATTTTATCGACGAACTTGTTACTTTTGATAAGCATCGATGGAAGGTAAAGGACGTATACGATAATTCTCAGTTTCTCAAGGAAGACGGTTACGACCTTGTGGTTCTTCTGCCAAACTCTTTCGAGTCAGCAATTACATCGTTCCTGTCACGAATTCCACGCCGAATCGGCTACAACAAGGACGTCCGCGGCTTATTGCTCACCGACCCGATTCCCGTTCCGGAGTGGAAAAACCGTCGGC
>CAYSMU010000308.1:0-1382 GCA_964432145.1 uncultured Chloracidobacterium sp. | reverse complement strand
TTTTACTATCTTAATCTCATTGCAGAAGTCGAAAGGCGTGTCTTGGGCCGTGAAACGATCGGTTCGATCGAACCCGACATCCGCCTCGATATCTCTCACGAACGTCAGGCCAGGGCACTGGCATTCCTTAGGGATTCGGGCATCGACCCACTGAGAAGGACCGTGGCTCTCGGCGTCGGATCGACAAATTCCATCGCGAAGCGATGGCCGGCGGAGTATTATGCTATTCTCTCTGATTTCATACAGTTACAGTTAGGACTTAATGTGATACTTATAGGGTCAGAGGAGGATTCGAAGGTCGCCGCGTCGGTGGCCGCCGCCGCGGAAACAAAGCCGATCGATCTTACTGGCCGGACGGACCTAGGCGAGGCCGCGGCTTTATTGAGCGTCATTGATCTGCTCATATCAAACGATATGGGCCTCGCTCACGTCGCCCCGGCGGTCGGTACAAACACGATCGCGATATTTGGCCCGACAAATCCTGAGACGACCCGTCCTTTTTCGTCCCGTGCTGAGATCATCAGGCAGCAGGTCGAGTGTTCCCCTTGCATGCTTCGGGAATGTCCGATCGATCACCGCTGTATGAGGTGGATCACGGCTGAAGACATTTACCGTCGCGCATATGCGATCTTAAACGCCCAGGATGATATAGGTCAGGACTTTACGAATGAAAAACGAATAAATGCGACGACTATCGACTAACATTATATTTTTCAATGTTTTACATCATCATACCTAAGACTATTTATGAAGCAACCTGCAGTATTTGTTGATCGTGACGGAACGCTTATCGAGGAGGTGAATTATCTCTCTCGCGTAGAGGATCTGAGGCTGTTCCCGTTTACATTTGAGGCAGTCAAATCATTGAAAGATCAGGGGTTTCTTGTTATCGTCGTCACAAATCAGTCCGGGATCGGCCGCGGTGTTTACAGTGAAGAGGATATGCACACGATCCACGCGGCGATCCAAGAGCGTTTATTTGGTGCGATCGACGCATTTTATTTCTGTCCCCATCTGCCGTGTGACGGCTGCGAATGTCGCAAGCCGGGCGTCGGAATGATCGAGTCTGCTCTCAATGACTTTGAAATAGACCTCGAGCATTCATGGATGATCGGAGATAAGAAGATCGATGTCGAGGCAGGACAATTGGTTGGAGTCGCAACTGCCTTAGTATTAACAGGTTACGGGGAGAAACATCAGAATTCGCTTGAAATTGCACCGACCGTCATCGCTCCCCATCTGGGCGAGGCGGTTAGGTCGATACTTCGGTCAATTCCTGCCAAAATCGTCGCTTAACCTGACAATGTCGTCCTCTCCGAAGTAGTCGCCCGTCTGTACCTCCACAAAAACAAGCGGTTCCTCCTTCGACGGATTTTCAACAC
>CAYSMU010000307.1:0-4445 GCA_964432145.1 uncultured Chloracidobacterium sp. | reverse complement strand
CCGCCGGGCCCCGAACCGATAATTGTTACGTCAAATTGTTCTGCCAATGTAGTGTCCTCTGATAACCAATTTCAATAATAACAAACCTATAATTATAGCGAGTTGTCACCGGACAAACAAAAACGCGCGAATCGGCAACTAAGATCATAGCCGTTCGCCTCGGCCAGATTCCTGCCGGAAAATATCCATCGGGAATTCTTTTCAAGGGCCTGGATCTGTACCGATTTGTTATCGAACATGTCCCTGAATCGCAAAAATCAGGTATTTTTTGATCGATTCGAGATGTTGTTCCGGGATTTTGGGTAGTTTGGTCACGCACTTTTGGTCATTTGTTCCGACTCACCGCCCCATCGCATCGATCCCGAAAATGACACCGTATCGAGCCCATAACGTCCATCGCGGCCGCGTCAGCTTTCACATGCCCCGACATTCATAAATGCCGTTCGCGGCACTCGACTATCCGGCCCGCGGAGAATTGCAGTGAGAAGATCGGTTCGCGGTTTTTGCTATTGCGGATAAACCCGAGCAGCACTTCGCCAATTACTGATAGTACTCCGGAATTTTGAAAGAGTCGGCCATTGGAAATGATCACAACCGCCTTTTGTTCTAATCGACCGGCCTAATCAAATAAAGTCGCGAACTTTGACCCGATCCGGGCCCAATATCCGCCTTGTACGATGAAAAGTGACAGGAGGACCATTTCCATGCAAAAGAGCGAGCTATTGTCTAACGCGATCCGACGACGCAATGCGTTGAGATCAGCCATTCTGATCGTTGTCGGGATCTCGATATTTGCCGGAGCCATTTTCGAAAGCCGAACGACCTACGCCGCAAATTTTACCAGTACACAATCGGGAAGCTGGAATAACCCGGCTACGTGGGGCGGCGGCGGGTTTCCGGGTTGCGGCGATGATGTGACCATTGCGAATGGGCATATAGTGACACTTGATTTTGATCGGTGTGCCAACAATCTGACGATCAACCCGGGCGGCACGCTCGATATGGCCCAGGGTGGTTTCAGCCGGCAGCTGACTCTCGGGACGAACGGCACCTCCTTTATTAACAACGGGACGCTCACGAACTCGGGCGGATTCAACATTGTTAACTTCACCTCGGCGAGTCCGAGCGCGGTCACAATCAGCGGTAACGGGACATATAGCGCGAGCACCAGGTTGCAGATAAATAACCAGGTAACCGCAACTGTGCCTGGAGGGACAACCTTCACATATAACAGCGCCGGCAACTCTGAGAACATTCTCGTAAATGGCGGTGGTGCGCTAAACGCGGCTGGAAACCTCAATGTGGTGGCTCCTGCTGCAGGGGCCAACTACGTGATTGTAAGGAATAACGGCACCTTTAGCGGCGGCACGCTCAGGACACAGGGAAACGTCCGGATCATGGGCAACTCGGTCATCGCTTCGAACGTTGAGATCGTGAGCGGGTCGGCACGCGCCGACGGCAGCGGAAGCGGGGATTGGACGATCGATACCGGTGCCTCAATTATCATGGCGGACGCGACGCTGACGCTTTCGGGCAACGTGACGATACAAAACGGTGCGACGCTTGATGTCGGCCTCGGTGGGTTTAGCCGCAATCTCGACATCACCGGCACCGGCAAGACATTTACCAATAACGGAACAATAGCCAATAGCGGCTTTGGCCAGCGGGTATTCTTCTTTACTGGGAGCCCGGCAACATCGACTATCACCGGCAACGGTACCTATGCAGCCAATGTTCAGATGCGGATAGGCAGCCAGATGACCGCAACCGTGCCGGCGAACACCACATTCACATTCAACGGCGCGGCTAATTCTGAGAACATTTTAGTGGATGGCGGCGGGACCTTAAACGCCACAGGTAATCTGAACATCGTGGCTCCGTCGGCAGGCACCGACTACGTCAGGGTCGTAAACAACGGCACGATGACGGGCGGCACGCTCAGGACACAGGGAAACGTCCGGATCATGGGCAACTCGGTCATCGCTTCGAACGTTGAGATCGTGAGCGGGTCGGCACGCGCCGACGGCAGCGGAAGCGGGGATTGGACGATCGATACCGGTGCCTCAATTATCATGGCGGACGCGACGCTGACGCTTTCGGGCAACGTGACGATACAAAACGGTGCGACGCTTGATGTCGGCCTCGGTGGGTTTAGCCGCAATCTCGACATCACCGGCACCGGCAAGACCTTCACCAACAATGGAACGATAGCCAACAGCGGCTTCGGCCAGCGGGCATTTTTCTTTACCGGAAGTCCCGCTACTGCCACGATAGCCGGCACCGGAACTTATGCCGGCAACGTTCAAATACTTATCGGCAACCAGATGACTGCGAGCATTGCCCCGGGTGCGACATTCACATTCAGCAGTGCGACGGATAGCGAGAACATCGCCGTAAATCCGGGCGGCACGCTGGATGTCACCAACCCGCTTCATGTTTTTGCACCAATGGCGGGCGTGCCGTATCTGAGGCTGCGGAACGACGGCGCGATATCGGGCGCCGGCGGTATAAGGTCCAACGGAAATGTGTGGATCAGGGCGAACTCCAATATCGCCGCACCGGTCGGGTTTGTTGCCGGTGCGGGCCGAGCTCAAGGCAACGGGAGCGGGGACTGGACGATCTCTTCCGGTGCGTCAGTGACACTGCCTGAGGCCACGCTAACCCTTTCGGGCAACGTGTCGATCAACAGCGGCGCGACGCTCGACCTGGGGCTAAACGGTTTCAGCCGTAATCTTGACATCACCGGCAACGGAAAGACCTTTACCAACAACGGCTCGGTTATCAACAGTGGGTTTTTTCAACGCATACTCTTCAACGGCGGCGCGGGCAGCACGGCGGCCATCGCCGGCACGGGCACCTATAGCGGCAACATGAGGCTGGAGTTCAGCAACGGCACCACTGCCACAGTTGCCTCGGGCACGACGATGACCTTTAATAATCCGACCGGTAACGACAATATTCTGGTCAATGGCGGTGCGGCCTTTAATTTCCTGGGCATGGGCAGCCTGACGCTCTCGGGCGGAGTCACGAACCACGGTACGATGATGATGAGAGGCGGGACTGCCGTATGCGGCGACATCATGATCCCGATCCGCTCATCGTTAACGGGCACGCAGCGCAACTGGGGCGGCAACGGAACATTTTCTATGAGCGACCTGGACGTTCGCGATCAGGCCGGAACCGCGCCCATTGCCGTTACGGGGGGAGTCAATACGGGAAACAACGGGGCCAACTGGACTTTCACTCCCTGCGCAACTCCGACCCCGACGGCGACACCGACCAGCACGCCGACAAATACTCCGACAGCTACGCCTACGGCTACACCGACGAATACACCAACGGCGACGCCGACCAATACCCCCACAGCGACGCCGACCAATACTCCCACAGCGACGCCAACGAGTACGCCCACTGCGACACCAACAAGTACACCAACGGCGACACCGACACCCGAAGCAGGCTTTGAGTGCGATGTCTCACCGAGGCCGAACGGTAATGGGCTAGTCGTCGCCACTGATGTGATCCAGCTGCGAAGATTCTCGACCGGGCTCGATACACCGGATGTGGGAAGCGAGTATCAGCGTGCCGACGGTGCTCCGAGAGGAACCCTCGGTGACGGCATCGTCAACGCGGGCGACGTGATCCAAGCGCGCAGATATTCGACCGGGCTCGATCCGCTGACAGCCCAGGGCGGGCCGTCGGGACCGCCTGTTGTGATCGGGAACCCGATTTCAGATCTTCTTGGTGATATTTATGGTTATTTCTTTGGCAGGGAATTACGAGTAGGTGAAGCGATCTCTCGAACAGAAAAGACCGTAACAGTGCCGATCGAGATGACGCCTTTCGGTGATGAGGTCGCAATTAGCTTCACACTCGAATATGACGCTGCAGTTCTCGGGAATCCGCGTTTAGAGTTGGGCGAAAGCGCACCTGCCGGCTCGGTTCTCACGATCAACACGAACGAGAAGGGACGCATCGGTATTCTCATCGATTCAACTGAGGCGATGACGGCATCGGCGGTTCCGAAACGGGTCGTAATGGTGACGTTCGAGGTCATCGGCGATGCGGGCGGTGATACGCGGATCGTGCTTACCGATTCGCTGGCCGCAAAGGGAATATCGGACTCGGCCGGGAACACGCTTTCGACGAGATATATCGATCGTATGATATCCACGGAGACGATGGGAAAGCGGCGTTGACGGAACTGACGGCTCAGATATCTGCTTGAGAAACGAAGCGACTCGTGCGTGAACAAAAAAGAACGCGGTGCACCGCTATGGAGCACCGCGCTGTCTAAGTATTAGGTTCTCCCGCTATTTAGCGGCTGAAAATGTCGATTGATAGTCTTTCAGCAAGGCTTGGAACTTTGCTGAGGCTTCCTTGTCCATTGCCATTTTCATCATGTTCTTGGTCGAGACGTCCATCAGGGCCTTCATATTCTTCCC
>CAYSMU010000306.1:0-4480 GCA_964432145.1 uncultured Chloracidobacterium sp. | reverse complement strand
CGAATATACCCCTTCCGGTTCGATCGCATCGTGAACACAGCAAGTGCATATTCGAGACAAAAAACGCATCCTCGTCGTTATCGAACCGGCGCCCGCAATCGTCGCACCGGCCCCAGTCCGGCAAATAGCCGGACAAACGAAGCAGCCAGATCTCAAAATACAGGCCCATTGCCTGGATAGATTCGGGCGATCGAACCGCCGTTTCCACGCATGCTTTGACCATACGGTAAAGCGTTTCATTAGGATCGTGCGGCGGCAGCATTGTGACCACCAGATCGCTGAGGAACGAGAACTTCTGCAGAAAATCCGGGTTGCTTGCGGCGGCGAAATTTGAGATGACTATCTCCGCCTTTTGGATCGACACGAGCTCTAGTGTTTCTTTTTGGAAATAAGAGACATTTACGATCGAAAACGGCTCGAGTCCGCTGCCAAATTTGCTTTTTAGTCTTTTTGCTCCCTTCGCGACCCCTCTGACCACCCCATGGTCCCGCGTTAAAAGAACTACGATCTTATCTGCATCGGCAAGATCATAGCTTTTCAGGATCAGGCATTCGGTTTCGATCAGGGCCATCGGGGAAGCTCTACCAGGGGACGAAGTACAATATCCAGGCAAGAACAAGGCTTACTACAACAAATTGAGCAAAGGATTTGAGGCCGTAAAGGACGCGATCCTTTAGGGTTCCGTTGCTAAAAACTCCAAACGCCACCGCAACAAAAAAGGCAAATCCTAAAAGATAAAGAAAGTGGATCATTTCTTCCTCCCGGCTGCGATATCTACGGCATCCATCGCGGCGAGATAGTTCAGAAGGCCGGCAACCTCGAGAAATCGTCCGCCGTATTCGAATGTAGCAAGGGCCGCAACCTGCGGTGACGGTGTCGCGGAGAGAACAAAACTAACGATAGCCCCGAGTCCGTTGCCAAAACGGGCGAATAGATTCAACAGATAAAGAAGCGTGCCATCCTTAAAATCAAAGCCCGGATAGTGAGCGCCGCCACTAATAACAGCGATCACGAACATCGTCCAGATCACAGCGGAGATGATAACACCCCGAATCACCCGACCCTGGACCAGATGGCCCGCGCCGGGGAAAAACCATGAAATAAGTGCAACAACTATTGGATTATCCATCAAATCAGTTCATTCAGGTATCTAGATCTTACTAAACGTTAGCTATAAATCACTTCATATGTCGAGATGCAAATCATTGTAAATATATAAGTTAGAAGGGCCTGATAACTTAATGCATTACCTCACTTAATAGATCTCGACGGGACTGCCCACGATATCGATTCAAGATTGCCGAGACCTGCACCGTTCAACAAAAAGATCGAACATCTCAACCGAAATGTCGTCATGGCCCCGCGTCAGTTCCGGATGCCATTGTACACCAAGAACGAATCTATCTTTCCTGGTATCTTCGATACATTCAATTACGCCGTCCAGGGCCCAAGCCGTGGCCTTAAGATTTTTTCCGAGTTTGTCCACCGCCTGATGATGCGATGAATTGACCCGACCCCCATCTTTCGCGGTCTTAACGGCAGGAAGCCCGGACAGAATACTCCCTTTGGCGACCTTTATGCCGTGCGAGTTACGATGGGGCGGCGAGCCCTGTTCGTGCTTGTGGCTGCCCTTGATCTGGGTCTCGATGTCCTGAATAAGACTGCCGCCTCTCCAGACATTCAGGGCCTGCATTCCAAAGCAAATACCTAATATCGGTAAATTCAGCCTTTCTGCCTCAGCGAGGACCAAACGGTCGGTTTCGTCCTTCTCCGGTATTACGGTTCCAAGCCGATGATGCGGTTCCTGGCCGTAATAGTGCGGGTCCACGTCCGTATTACTGCCGGGAAGCAGGACGCCGTCCAACTCTGAGAGCAGTTCGGCGATATAGTCGGCCTTTGGAATTAGCCCGATGTGGACCGGAATGCCGCCGGCAGCCTCAACCGCCTCGCTGTAATCACGCCCGAGATAGAAACGCGACGTCGGCATTTCTAATCTCATTGTAATGCCGATCCGTGGACGATTCCCCATAAAACCCTTTAATGTTCAAACAATTCGGTCGACTCTGTCAACCGAAGTTACGGAGTTGCGGAGTACCAGAGTACCTAAGTTAAGAAAACTCCATAGCTCTGTCCTCCGCCACTCTGCAACTTCCCCCAACTCTGGTACTCTGTAACTCTGCAACTCAGGTACTTATGGTGAAGATTCATTCGACAACCGTAATTTTAGTCAAACGCGATGGTAAGACCGCGATGGCCGGGGACGGGCAGGTCACTCTTGGCGAGACCGTTATCAAAAGCACCGCTCGAAAGGTGCGCCGCGTCGCCAGCGGCAAGATCCTCGCCGGTTTCGCCGGATCGACGGCCGACGCCTTTTCGCTGCTCACAAGATTTGAAACAAAGCTCGAACAGTTCCAGGGCCAGCTCGAACGTGCCGCGATCGAACTCAGCAAAGACTGGCGGACCGACAAATACCTTCGAAATCTCGAGGCGCTACTCATCGTCGCCGACGAAAAAGACGCCTTCCTCATCTCCGGCAAAGGCGACGTCATCGCCTCCGACGACGGCCTCCTCGCCGTCGGCTCCGGCAGCATGTACGCCCTAGCATCGGCGCGTGCGTTGATCAAACATACGGAGCTTTCGGCAAAAGAGATCGCCGAAGAATCCCTGCGGATCGCGGGCGAGATTTGTATTTATACGAATGGTGAAATTGTAGTTGAAGAGATTCAGTAAGAATCACCCGCGATAGCGAATGGTTAACGGAAGAAGTGTAATATCGTAGGCCTCGCACCTATTCTCCTCTGGCGCCTCTTCTGCTCATTTTGTGCTTAGATGGATTGGTTCACCTCTCCCAAGCGATACTTTTTAATGCGTAGATGGCCATCACAATCAAAACAAGCACTACGATGAGCATCCCAATAATTTCCGGGCGCGTCAGGGTACGATAGACGGTGCGGGACAAGGGCACAGCGATCTCGACGGACGAAAGAAGCAAAAATATCAAGACGACGGCGGCAAGTAAGCCTATAACGATCCCGATAATTAAAGTAACGTGAATAGTCCTCATTACGTTGCGAAAATCGATCTGTACGTTAAGTCCGCGAATCTCAATTAAGATTGACGTCGAAGCATACGCAGTTGCTGGGATTTCTTTTAACTCTCACGACGGGCGAGCAAAAATAGACGTAGGGAATCTGTAACTGGATGCAGTACGACCATGGCGGAGCAGTCCAGTTACTCTGTGGAGCGTTGCAGTATACTTGGCATCCAGGAACTTTATCATAACGAAACCACCCAGTTGAACTAGGACCTGCGGCGTACGCCATGGCTATGTAGGAAACACCAACCGGTGCCGCAATAGCCGAGCCAAACTCCGTTTCCTCTGGGCAAAGCGGCGTAATCTCTAGCGAGGACTGATAATTACCGGCATCAGGAGGATTGTCAACACCAAAGTAAACGCCCGTCATAAGATTGAAGGAGGTACCTCTGCAGCCCATTGAACAACTTTCGTCCGTTTGAGAGTAGCTTCCCGCAGGGCTAGTAAGCTCCAAATCTGCGCGCACAGTATGATAGGCGCCCGAAATCATATCAACCGTTGCTCCGGTGGCAATGTAGTATTCTTGTAGCTCAGGATCCGATGAATACCCAGTCTCATCATCCTGCCAAACATCCGAATAGTAGACTATATCCTGCGCCGAGGTGCGAAAATGGCAAATGACGAGGACGATAATGACTGTCACAATGTTTTTGGTTCGCCGCATATTCATCTCCTGCGCGTATCTGGTACAAACGTTCGTTCTTATACTGACAACTGCTACTTGATCCTAATGTTTGGTTTGACGCGCTCCGCAATGTTCCTTCTCAATGATTCGGCTAAGCGGGGCGGGATTTCACGGATTGTGTCTCCAATAATTCGCACTCGCTCACTCTCTAGTGTACGCATTCTGTGAAGCTCAATTTGGCTGTAATTAGGATGCCCGTTATGATGAGATTCATGCTTTATCTGTAAGAGATCCTCATCTGGATGTCGTATCCGGGCTTTAAAGCGACTGGCCAGGTTCAAGAGAAAGTTTACGTCCTGTGGCGAAGTTACGCCTAGCTTCTGGCGTATGTAGCTTTTCAATCGTTTCTTTTCGCCGGGATTATTGTCGTTACGAGTAAGGAGTCGAAAAACCATTCGAAACGCAATTTCATCCGTTACCGCATAACGGTTTTTCCCAAGCAGTTGATTCTCTAACTTGCCGAACGGGATCCCGTCGGATCGAACTTCAATCCGAGCTACATCCGCAGACGAAAATACGGAACGTCCGTGGGAAATGGGGAAACCACGTCGGCTTCGTTTTAAAACAACAGGCTGGGAATGAACTACAGACTCAGAACGCAACTGCCCGGTAATAAACCGAAGCAGCTCTTCCTTTTCCTCAGCGGGTAGCGTTTCAACCGCAGCTTCGATTTCAGTAAGAGTGTCCATTTCAAAAAGATA
>CAYSMU010000305.1:2797-4482 GCA_964432145.1 uncultured Chloracidobacterium sp. | reverse complement strand
AAAAACAATTCAGTGACCAATAACAAGATCGGAACCGACAGAACCGGCAACATACCGTTGCAGAATAATTCCGGCATTGTGCTGAGCAACGCTGAGGGGAACATAATTGGCGGAGTTTTCGGCGAGGAGGGCAATCAATTCGCGGCCAATGCCGAGACATGTATCCACATCAATCAATCGTCTCGAAGAAACAGGGTCTTAGGCAATCTAATAGGAACGAATTCAACCGGAAGTGCGGCCCTGGCGAATGGTTTGTACGGTATAACTATTTCGTCAAACGCAAATCTTAACACGATCGGCGGTGAAGCAAGCGAACGCAATATCATTTCTGGATTCAATGCAGCGAACGGGGGCGGAGTTGTAATTAACAACGGTGCGGGACAAAACAGCATTCACGGGAATTACATTGGCACGAATAAGGACGGCAATGCGGCGATCCCGAACCGGTGGGGCGTTACAGTGCTTGACACGTCTCAAGATATTGGCGGATCGTCAAATTCACCGAACTTGATCTCCGGGAATGAGGCAGGCGTGGTGATCGGTTCTAACGGGGCTCCAGTAAGCAATGTGAAGGTGAGTTACAACCTCATCGGAACGGACGCAGCAGGGAACCAACCACTCCCAAACGTGACAGGTGTGATGTTTCTCGGTCCGGTCTCTAATTCTCAGATCGCAAATAACACGATATCCGGTAATAGCGGTCGAGGCATCCTTATGGGAGCGATTGATGCGGGTCCGACTGGCTGCACCATTTCGGAAAATAAGATCGGAACTAACTCACAGGGGAATGCCGCTTTACCGAACAATGTGGGAGCGATCCTCTTCAACGCAAACAACAATCAGATCCGAAAGAACACAATTTCCGGTAATACCACCTATGGCTTGCAGCTGGGCCCTGGCGGAGTGAGTGCACGGTTAGATGAGGACATCGAGCGGCTGCTGGGGCGGGTGCCCGGCGGCGAGGATGGCCCCCCGACTGAGGGCAATGTCGTGCAGGGCAATATGATCGGCGCGAGTTCGGGTGGGACATTCGGAATACCTAATGGACAGGTCGGCATATTCCTCGGATACAAAGCAAATAATAACCAGATCGGCGGCCAGCGAAGCGCGTCTGAAGGCAATGTTATTGCGGCGAACGATCAGGGTATTGGTTACGGTATATCAGTAGGGACGTTCAACAATACGTACATTGTTTCTGAACATCCAACGGGCAATAAGATCCAGGGAAACTGGATCGGCGCAAAGCCGTCAACTGTCACCCCATTAGGGAACAGCATTGGGATAAAGGTCCGGAGCGGAAATAACACACTCATCGGTGCGGACCCGACATTTTGTACTCCGGAAAATCCGTGTGAACCTTCCGATTTCGGTAACGTTATCGGCGGGAACTTGCAGCAGGGAATTGTGCTTGAAGGGCCAGACGCAAGCACCAATAAAATAATCGCAAATTACATTGGCGTTGCCCCAAATGGAACTGTCATAGGAAACGGTAGCCATGGCATTATGGTTAATAACGCGCCAAACAACACGATCGAAGGAAATACGATCGGGGGCAACGGCGGGAACGGTATACTCGTTGACGGCACGGTTCAGCCAGGACAGCTGGCTGCAATGCGCCGCCGCCCTGGCGGCGGATGGCTCGGCAAAGCTACTGGCAACTTGGTTGGTGTCATCAAGATCGACGC
>CAYSMU010000305.1:0-2787 GCA_964432145.1 uncultured Chloracidobacterium sp. | reverse complement strand
CAACGATACAGTCTATTCCCAATGCGTTAGCCGGCCTAAAACTTCAAAACGTCTCGGGCTTCCTGGTCGGAAGCGATCAGCCGAATGGGCCAAAGAATATCATCAGCGGCAACGACGGCCCGGGTGTACTGATCGAAGGCGTTGATTCAACCGGTAACCAGATAAACAACTCAATAATCGGAACTGACGAGAACGCCACCGTCGGAATTGGCAATGGCGGTGACGGGGTCAAGATAGTCGACGCTCCGAATAACGTCATCGGCGATCCGAGTGACTCGATTCGAAGCAACATGATAGCTGGAAATAACGGTAACGGAATTTCCATCAACGGCCCGGACGCGCATCACAATAATATGTTCGGGAACCTGGTTGGCGTCATTAAGAGGAACGGCATAGTGGAGAAGATCGGGAACGGGTTAAACGGTATCGCGATCACAAACGCAGCCAATAATGCGATCGGCGGCATCGCTCCACTATATACAAATACCGTCTCAGGAAATGGAGGGAACGGGATATTAGTCAAAGGTGGTCAGGCGATCGCAAACCAAGTGAAAAAGAACCTTATCGGAGCCGTCGACGCGATCAATTCGCCGGGATTTGGTAACGCTCTGCATGGCGTTCATGTAATGTTCGGGGCCAGCAACAACGTTATTGGTGATGAGAATCCGGACTATGGAAACACGATATTTGGGAACGGTGGCAACGGCGTGCTGGTCGATGAAGGAGAGGAAGAGCAACAGAGGCCGGACGGCGTTCCGTCGTCGCCTTTGCGGAATTCGATCATCGGCAACAGCATCTTAAGTAACGGATCGCTGGGTATCGATATAGGAGCCCCCGGGCGGAACCCGAATGACGAGACTGACCTTGATGAAGGAGCAAATCGCGGCCAGAATCATCCGATGCTTCAGAATTTCCAAATATCGCCGACTGACGATGTCACTATCGATGTTTGGCTCGACTCTCATCCGCAGAACCAAAACTACGGTGCCGGTGGGGTCAAGGTCGATCTCTACAAGGCCGATATATTTGGCCAGGGACAGCTCTATCTCACCACCGTCGTTTGGACGGAGGATGACTATTATGATGGAATCTTTCGGAACTACTACATCGGTAACGCAAATGATCTCGGTATAACGGCGATGGACCGGATCACAGCGACCGCGACGGATTCTGACGGCAATACCTCGGAATTCTATGCAACAGGTCTGGAGCCGACACCTACCCCGACGGCGACGCCGTCAGGCACCCCGTCGGCATCGCCGACCGATACGCCGACAGCGACCCCAACGGAGACTCCCACCAGTACGCCGACCGCAAGTCCCACGAACACGCCTACGGCGACACCCACGGAGACGCCGACAAATACTCCGACAGCGACTCCGACGGAAACGCCGACAAATACTCCGACAGCAACACCGACGAATACGCCGACAGCGACTCCGACGGCGACACCTACTCCCGCGACGGTCACGAGTATTTCGTCTTCTGCGAACCCTTCGGCATTTGGACAGGTGTTGACTTTTGTCGCAACGGTGACAGCCGCACCTCCCGCTGGCGTCCCAACCGGAAACGTAAGCTTTCTAAATGGAGCCTCGCCAATATCGGGCTGCCAGTCCGTCCCGCTTGACGGTTCGGGTCAGGCAACTTGTCAGGTATCCGATCTCTCGGTGGGCGGACACACGATAACGGCGGATTATGGCGGTTCGCCCGGTTTCCTTCCCAGTTCAGGGAGTATCGTTCAGACCGTAGGAAAGGCGAATACCGATATTACGGTCGGGTCCGGTCTTAACCCTTCGATATTTGGCCAGTCGGTCACGTTTACCGTGATCGTATCGGCCGCGGCTCCGGGCTCGGGAACCCCGGGAGGCACGGTGTCGCTCAACATCGACGGCAATATATACTGCGGAAATACTCCGCTGAACGGATCCGCTCAGGCACAGTGCACACTGGCCGGACTACCCGCCCTCGGGGCTGGCGGCCGCGATGTGGTGGCAGTCTATAACGGCAATGCGAACTTCAATTCAAGCGCCCGCCAGATAACGGGCGGCCAGGTTGTCAACAAAGCCGGTACCGTTACGACGATCACTAACGCCGGTTCGATTCCACCTTCAGTAACGGTGGGTCAAACAGTTCCAGTTAACTGGAGCGTGGCCCCAGTGCCACCGGGTGTGGGAAATACGACCGGAATGGTAACTGTTTCTGACGGAACGGCCGCGTGCAGTTCTCCGGTCGCGCTTGGTACGTGCGGTATCACATTCACAACGCCGGGGCCGAAGACGATCACGGCAACTTATTCGGGAGACACCAACTTCAACCCAAGCAGCGCCTCGACGAATACTTCTGTGAATATTCAGATCGCGGGCACTATACGGCAGTTCGGCGAAAGCATGACGGGCAGCGGATTGGCAGGAGTGACTGTAGGGCTGTCCGGGTCGTCAACAGGTTCGACTACCACCAACGCCCTCGGTATGTATTCGTTTTCGGTTCCCGCGGGCGGCAATTACACAATCACTCCTGCGATGGCCGGAAAGGTCTTTGACCCCATGAGCAGGAGCTTTACGAATGTTACCGCAAATATCCCGACAGGTGATTTCACAGCCTACAACTCGCCAGGTACAGGGCGCGAGCTAAAGGTCGTGAACACATTTACTGTGCCGGGCAGCGTCGTCGCGGTCCCGATCGTTATGCATGCACAGGGCGGCGAGTCCTCGTTCGCGTTCAGCCTGAACTACGATATCAATCCCCTGAGTACTCCGATTGCGTCATGCGGGGTCGATTCTGGCGGAT
>CAYSMU010000304.1:0-4489 GCA_964432145.1 uncultured Chloracidobacterium sp. | reverse complement strand
CGACGTAAAGGACAAGCTCGATGAGCTTCAACGATCGCTCGACAGTCTCGTCGAGCGCGGGAGGTCATGGGGCGGCCGTGAGTCTCACGCGGCAAGGCTCGCCTGAGCGGCTTCGAGGTCCGGCTCGGGCCATTCGTTGGACATGAAGTTTGCCGCCATCAGGACGTAGCTGATCCAGATCAGGTCGGCAAGCAGGAGATGCCCCAGCTGCATAACGATCGGCGCAAGCATAAATAGCGTCAGCGAACCAAATGCCAGCTGGGCCAGCACAAGGAGCGACAATGCATTGGACCACCGTACGACGCCTTTTTCCTTACGGCTTTCTTTCGCGATCCAGCCGGTCAGGAATATCAGGAACACGCTGGTCAGGATCGCAGTGATGGGGTGCAGCAGACGGAGACGGAGCAGTATGTTAGAGGTCGCAGAAAAATCCTTTGCGACGCCCTCAGCGAGAGTGCCGGAGGGAAACAACATGTTGCTTAGGGCCGCAATCGAGCCGCTGATGCCGACAATGAAGATCGCAACGACACCGATGACGATCGCCGCGATGTATTTACGCTCAAGATTCCAGCGGAGCCTGCCGCCGCCGCTCGCGTACCGGGCGGTGACCGTCAGAAACGCGAGCAGGATAAAGGTATTCAGCAGATGGCCGGCCATCCAGAATGGCCGTGTCGGTGTCAGCGATTCGGCAGTGTTTCCCGTGAGTACGAGGCCGGCACCGACCAGAGCTTCGGTAAGGATAAATATGAATGAAGCGACAGCGGTCTTTCGGATCGGGCTTCCCTTGGCGAACTTCTTGAAAGTCCAGATCAGTAACGCGACCACGGCGACGAAGGCGAGAAAGCTTGTGATGCGATGTGAGAATTCAATTACGGTCTTCAGCTCCGGTGCCGACGGTATGACCTCGCCGTGGCACGTAAGCCAGTGTTGGCCGCACCCGTCGCCCGATTTTGAGGCACGCAGGAAGACGCCCCAAAGGATGACGACAATATTCCACACAAGAACGAACCAGGCGTACTTTGCGAATTTATCAAGCTTTGCCATAACCTTTATTTTGCTTAGGATATCAACTTTCGCCGCCCCCGAACAATGAAGCTCATCGCCGCAGTATTAATTGTCATCGCTGCCGCCGCGGCGGACACGCTTTGCGCCCGGCCATATGTGATCGTGCTCGGAACAGGCCAGGACGCCGGCGTTCCGCAGATGGGCTGTGATTCTCCCTTCTGCCACGAGGCATGGGCCGACGCGAAGCTGACGCAGATGGTCTCGTCGATCGCACTTGTCGATCCGGACACTAACGAGCGTTGGATATTCGACGCCACGCCTGACTTGCCAAGGCAATTCGAAATGCTCAAGCGTGCGACCTCCGACCGCACGAACCGGATCGACGGAATATTTCTGACGCACGCGCACATCGGCCATTACACCGGCTTGATGTACCTTGGCCGCGAATCGATGAACACACGCGGCGTAAGGGTATACGCAATGCCGCGGATGAAACAAATGCTCGAGCAAAACGCTCCGTGGTCGCAGTTGGTCGGCATCGGGAACATTGCGATCCAACCGCTCGCGGATAAGGCCGAGATCCGGCTTAACCGGCGTTTAACGGTCGAGCCATTTATCGTTCCGCATCGAGATGAATTTTCGGAAACGGTCGGTTTTCGCATCAAGTCCGGATCGAGGACCCTTGTATTCGTTCCGGATATCGACAAGTGGGGCAAATGGCCGACGCCGCTCGCGGATGTCGTTCGCTCGAGCGATTCTCTGCTTCTCGACGGTACGTTCTATGCCGACGGCGAGATCGACCGTCCGATGAGCGAGGTGCCGCATCCGTTCGTCATAGAGACGATGAAGCTGCTGAAGGATCTTCCGGCAAGCGAGAGGTCAAAAGTGTGGTTCATACATTTCAACCACAGCAATCCGCTTGTCCAGGGCAGGCCCGCCGCGTTCCGCGAGGTCGCACGACGCGGATTTAGGGTCGCCCTCACCGGCACGAGGATCAGACTGTAATGCCGAAAGAACGGATAGACAAACTGCTGGTTGAACGCGGCCTCGCCGATTCGAGGACGCGTGCGCAGGCATTGGTCATGGCGGGCATCGTCCTCGCCGATGAAAGAAAGGCGGACAAACCGTCTGACAAGTTTGAAATAACCGCAACCGTACGGCTCAAAGGAACGTCTCAAGAAACCAGATATGTCGGCCGGGGCGGGTTGAAACTCGAGGCCGGGCTTCGCGAATTTGCGATCGACCCGACCGGATTCGATTGCATCGATATCGGCTCGTCAACCGGAGGCTTTACTGATTGCTTGCTGCAGCACGGAGCAAAAAGTGTTACCTGCATCGACAGCGGCACGAATCAACTCGTCTGGAGTCTCCGTACCGACGAACGCGTGGATGTTCGCGAGCAGACCAATGCTCGCGATCTGAAGCCCGGCGATTTTGAGCGGCTGTTTGACCTCGCTGTAATGGACGTATCGTTTATTTCGGTTACGAAAGTGATCCCTGCGGTCATACCGCTGCTTAAGCCGTCCGGACGGCTTATCGTGCTCATCAAACCGCAATTCGAGGTCGGACGCGGCGAGGTCGGCAAGGGCGGCGTGGTCAGGGAACGTCAAAAGCACGAACGCGTCGTTAACGAGATCAACGGCTTTGCCCGGGGCCTCGGCCTAAAGGCTGAAGGCCTGATCGAATCTCCGATATCGGGGGCAGAAGGAAATAAGGAGTTTCTGGCACTATATGCAAAATGATCGGGATACAGTCGAGGTCGAAGAGAACCAGACGTTCGTCGAGGGCCTGGATTTTTATTTTGAGGAGGGCCTGCTGGTCATGACGCGGCGTTATCTATTAAACCGCGGTCATTGCTGCGACAACAAGTGCAGGCATTGCCCATATCAGAGTGAGGCTGCCGCCGCATCATAATAAGAAGATGTCCAATTCGTCTTTTTGGATCGGGCTCTCGTTATATTCGTCGGCAGAAGGGTACTGATAAGCATTGGCTGAACTATTTACATACGCATTATCATATATGTCTGGTTTCCGGCCGTCGCCCGAGGCATCGCTGGCAGAGAAATACTCGTCGGCTCCGTCAACACTCATTACGGCGACCGACCGAATTATTGTTTCAAGTATACGCCGAATTGCAAGGTTATCCGGATAATCGATGCCGTAGTAGATCCATTTGCCGTCGCGGCGGGTCTTGACCACGCCCGCGTTTCGAAGGTAGGCAAGGTGACGCGACACCTTAGGCTGGCTCTCATTCAGGCGGTCGGCGAGAAGGCCGACAGCGACCGGCCCGTCAGCCATAAGGGCAAGCAATCTCAGCCGGGTCTTATCGCCCAGGGCGAGAAAGAGAGTCTCGAGTTCGTGATATGTTGAATCCTGCATATGTTGGCTCCTGCTGGTGATATTATATTACGCATAACATATATGTTTGGTCAATCACTATTTTCGCCGCCACCGCTTTCGCCGGCACTACTCGCTGATTGCGGTATGCACTCACTCTCATTTACGATTAGCGATACTGTAGCGGAGTTTGAATACTAATGAGCAAAATGTCCCTTTACACCAAGTCTGTACACGCCGGCGATGACCATTCGAGCCACTATGGAGCATTGTCCGTGCCGATCTATCCGGCATCGGTCTACGCGTTCCCGGACGCCGACGAAGCTTCCGCCATCCATAACGAGGAGAAGGACGGTTATTACTACGGCCGTCTCGGCAATCCGACGCAGAGAGCTCTCGAGGCGGCATTGGCAGATCTCGAGAACGGCGAGCAGGCGTTGGCTCTGGCCTCTGGAATGGCAGCCGTTTCGGCCGCGGTCTTTTCGCTTGTCAAGAGCGGGGAGCACATTGTTGCCCCCCGGTCGATGTATTCAACAACGACCAATTTCCTGCACTATATCGGGGAACGATTTGGTATCGAGACAACCTTTGTGGATGCGACGAATTCCGAGAACTATCGAACGGCGATCAAGTCCAATACTAGGCTCTTCTGGATCGAGACGCCGACCAACCCGCTAGTGCTAATAACTGATATCGAAGCGGTAGCATTGATCGCACGCGAGAACGGTATTGCTGCCGTGGCCGACAATACATTTGCCACGCCGTTTAATCAGCGTCCGCTCGAACTCGGCGTCGATGCGGTCATCCACAGTGCGACCAAATATCTCGGCGGGCACAGCGACCTGACCGCCGGGGCGATCGTCGGCAGCCGCGAGGTGGTCGATGCCGCTCGCCACGGGCCGAACAAGTTCTACGGCGGCAATATAGCACCGCAGGTAGCCTGGCTCGTGATCCGCGGGATCAAAACACTGGCCCTCAGAATGGAGCGGCACAACGCAAACGCATACGCCATTGCGAATATGTTAGGCGACCACCCGAAGGTCGAGGCAGTTTATTATCCCGGGCTCGCGTCTCACCCTAATCACGAGATCGCGGCGAGGCAGATGCCCGGCGGATATGGAGGGATGATAGGCCTCGATCTGGGCAC
>CAYSMU010000303.1:0-4502 GCA_964432145.1 uncultured Chloracidobacterium sp. | reverse complement strand
GTAAAGCCAAAGAGCTGGATCACCGACTCTTCACCCTTTACCAGTTTTTGATAGAGCCGCGAACTGTCGCCGTCATAGAGGATCTTTCCGGCGAGGTAGAGCGCATTAAATTCGGTCGAGCGGCGCTTCGGGATCTTCCATCCGATGAGGAATGCCGGAAACGGTGCCAGCGGGTCCTCCCATTCGCGATAGTTCTCGGCAACCTCCGCGGGCTCGCTCACGTCCAGATCCGGAGGCAGCGGCTGCGACGGAATGTCGCCGAAATAGGTCTCGATCAACTGTTTCGCTTCTTCCGATTCAAAGGCACCGGAAAGAACGATGACAGCGTTATTCGGAGCATAATATATCCTAAAGAATTCCCTGACGTCCTCGACAGAGGCTGCATCAAGGTGCTCCATCGACCCGATAGTCGAGTGCGAATTGGCGAAATTCTTATAGATCATCTCGTTGATCAGATCGAAGATCTGCCCGTAAGGCTGATTGTCGTACCGGAGCCGCTTTTCTTCCTTGACCGCTTCCCGTTGATTGTCGAGATTCTCTTGCGTTACGGCGAGCGACCGCATCCGGTCCGATTCGAGCCACAACGCCAGCGGAAGCTGGTTTGCCGGCAGCGTCTCGTAATAATTCGTACGCTCGCTAGATGTCGTGCCGTTCATGGTCCCGCCCGCCTTCATTATGTATTGAAAATGGCCGGCCTTTGGTACATTCTCAGATCCCTGGAACATCATATGTTCAAAGAGATGAGCAAAACCGGTCCTGTCGGGCCGCTCATTGCGTGAGCCGACATTGTAATACACTGCGATCGAGACAACGGGTATCTCGCGGTCCGGATTAAGAACTACGCGGAGGCCGTTTGACAGGCTGTATGCCTCGATCTCGAGAGGCGGTAACTTAAAGGTCCCAGTCATATTTGTCTATATCAATGAGAACACTTCGCTAAGGAAAAATCAAAGAAACAAACTTTTGGCCGCCACCTCGAAATAATTTGGAATTTGAATGCGTTTAGGTATATAAAGTAGGCATACCAAATCAGTGATCGGCGGAACCTGAGTGCCGTCAGGACCGCCGATCTTTTTAGGCAAAGGGCATTTCGTCCGCTTTGCCGTTCGCCCGGGATATGTTGAGGCTCGGACGGGAACATTTGCATTTCTGAACAGTTATGAACCGGTTGCCGACGCTTACTCTAATATTAATTACAGCCGCGTCAGTACTCCCGGCACAGACCAAGGCCCCGTTGAATCCCGCAGTCGAGCCCTTCAGCATAAAACGAGGCAGTACATTTTCGGCGTCCGGCGGATCGCCAGGCACTCGTCCGGAGTATGAGCCCGAGATCCAAAAGCCATCGCCGATCGCCGCCGAGATAATGGAAGCCCAGCGGTTGATCAGCGCAAATTACCTCGAGGCAAAGAAAACGCCGCCTTCCGAACTTACGAAATACGCGATCGACGGTATGCTCAGGTCGCTCGATCCGCACTCGAATTTTTATGACGCCGCTGAGTGGAAAGAGCTGATGGATGAGCAGCGCAGCGGTTACACGGGCATCGGCGCCTCCATCGCAAATTTCGATCGAAACGGCGAGACCGATACATTCATACTCTCAACCTTTCCCGGCTCACCCGCATCACGAGCTGGTCTCCGATTCGGTGACAAGATACTCGCGATAAATGGAGAAAGGACGACCGGAAAAGGTTCGGATATCGTGCGTGACCATATCCGCGGTTCGGCCGGCACTGTTTTTCGACTTACCGTCGAGCGGGCCGCGACAAACCGTGTCGAGACGCTTGAGATCAGACGCAATCGTGTGGCACAGCCGTCGATCCCTGACGCATACATACTGCGGCCAGGCGTCGGGTACATCGAGCTTTCCGAGGGCTTTACCTACACAACCGCGGACGAATTCGAGACCGCTATCCGGGAACTGAAAAGTCAGGGAATGCGATCCTTGATCCTTGACCTTCGAGGCAATGGCGGAGGTATTGTCGATCAGGCTGTTCGGGTAGCAGAACGATTTCTCCCGGCGGGCACACTTATCCTGACACAGCGGGGTCGGTCGCGGATCGACAATCGGACATGGCGTTCGACAAACTCGAACCCGGAGCAAATGCCGCTGGTCGTGCTCGTCAACGAGGATACAGCATCCGCGTCAGAGATCGTGGCCGGAGCCTTTCAGGATGACGACCGTGCGTTGATCGTCGGCGAAAAGACCTTTGGCAAAGGTCTCGTCCAAAGCGTGCTTGATCTGCCGGGCAAGTCGGGGCTGACCCTGACCACGGCTCGTTACCTCACTCCGTCCGGACGTTCGATCCAGCGTGACTATGCTGGTATCGATCTTTACGACTATTTCAACCACAAGGTCACGGCCGGTGCCAGATCCTACTTCGAGGCCAGGACGATCACTGACCGCAGGGTTTTCGGCGGGGACGGCATTCAGCCTGATGAGCAGGTCAGGCTCGAGCGGCTGAATGAAACGCAGGCGGCATTGCTCGATCCGATATTTTTCTTCGCTCGGGAAACGGCCAATGGCAGAGTCGCCGGCCTCGACGAGTACCGGGCAAAACCGGGAACGTTTGGCCAGCGTATTGTCCCGGGCGATCATCCGGTGTCGGATCGGCTGACCGCGGCATTCGGTGAATTCCTGAAAAAGACAATGCCGAATGCGGCATCGGACATGCTCAATTCCGAGTCGGCATTTATCAGGCTGCGTCTTCGATATTATCTGGTAATGGCGTCGTACGGTGCGATCTCGGCCGATCAGGTCCTAACGGAGGACGACCCACAGGTAGCGCGAGCAATCGATGCTCTGCCCCGTTCCGCTCAACTCGCCCAACAGGCGGCAAAACTCCGCAGAAAATAAAAAAGCTCTGCCGCCCCAAGAGGCGGCAGAGCAAAACTCAGTTCAAATGAAGCTAGAAGTTGAACTTGCCCGAAAACTGAATCCGTCTCGAAAAACTAGTGACTGAATCCCGGATACGACCGAAGACGCTCGAATTCAGCGTGGCGGTCGGTAATCCAAATGAGGCAGTATTTGTGAGATTTCTAGCATCGACTCTCAGGTCAAAGCTGTAACGCTCCGAGAACTTGAACTTCTTAGACAGTGAAGCATCCGTTTGGAACTGTCTCGGCGCGATGAAGAAATTTCTGCCGGAATTGCCAAGTTCGCCTGGCTGAGGCTGAGAGAAACGAGCCTCCGCCTCAGCTGAGAACCAATACCAGGTACCGTTACGTTCGACAAGGTCGCCCATGTCGCGCGTGCAGCCGCTACAATTGGCAGGTGACTGATTGACGTTGCTAAAAGTATTCAGACCGGAATAAACGGTAAATGGCCGTCCGGTAGCGTAGTTGAAAGTACCAGAAAGCTGCCAGCCCCCAATAACAGCATCAATCCCTTTGGAAAGCCCCTTACCGAACCGTTTTCCTCGGCCGATCGGAAGTTCGAAGACATACGTTGCCTGAAGGACATGCCGTCGGTCGAAATCCGACCAAGCGTAATTAAGGTCTCGATTGTTGATGTCAAAAGGTGTACTCGATGCAGATTGGTTATTTGCACGTGAAACAATTGTAAACGTTGGATCGAACGAGCGCGTATCCATCGACTTCGACCACGTATAGCCGACCTGATAGCTTATGCCTTGTTTCATTCGACGCTTGAATATTACCTCAAGGCCGTTGTAATCAGAGCGGTCGCCACTGTCGAGCACATTCAATGCACCTGTGAATTGTGGGAAGCGCTGGAAGAAGAAGGGGTTATTTATAGTCGTCGCAATCATCTGTGCGGCTCCCGACGTTCGTTGGGACACCGTAAGTGCCGCATTCGCAACGCCGCCGCCGGTATTATTCGTCGCAAGTGTTGTTTGTATCGCCGTGATCCCCCTGAACGTAGTAGTGCCTGTGTTGTTCAACGGATCACCAGTAAATAGGAGGTTTATCAAACATGAATTCGCAGTCGTGTTTGCGCGAAGTGTATTGAACGCCTGAAGGAAATTCTCAGGGCAGCGGGAATCCTTGGCAAGAATATTTACTTGATTCGAATCGTATCCGCCAAAGAGCTTTCGCCCTTTCTTGCCGATGTAATTGACCTCAAGAACACTTCCAAATCCAACCTCACGCTGAAATCCTACGAACCATTGATGTACTTCGGGATATTCGGTATTTGGATCAACTACTGTGATCGAGCCCGTTGAAAACGCCGGTGGCTGACGAAGCTGATCGGGCGTCTGCGTAGGGAAGAGATTAGGAAGACCATTACGAAGCAGCAGATTCTGTTGTCCAATACCTGTGGCCGTGGCAGCAAAGGTATTGCCAGGTGCGCTCTGAAAGATACTGTTCGCAAAAACCTGTGACGGGAATCTATCATAAGAAAGCCGGTAATTCGTCCTGATCGATGTTTTACCACTACCAAACGGATCCCAAGCAAGACCTACTGACGGCGAATAGTTGTTGTAATCGTTCGGAAACAGTGCCCATTCCTCCCATCTCAGAGTATTTGTGGCCGGAGCACCCGC
>CAYSMU010000302.1:2646-4508 GCA_964432145.1 uncultured Chloracidobacterium sp. | reverse complement strand
CCAAGAACGAGTCCGCGAGTGTTGAAAATCTCGCGATGCTCACCAAGCGCGCCGCGATTTTGATATACCGACTTACGCGGTAATTGTTCGAACAAGCGATCACCGGCCGTCGTAAGCTTATCTAATGTCAGGCAAAATTTACTGTCCAAGATGCGGAAAGCAAGCTCCCTTGGAGACGAGCTTTTGTCGCTACTGCGGCCTCGCGCTCGCAGGCGTCGCCATGATCGTCAGCGCCGACGCGGAAAATTCACCTGAGACGACGACACGACCAAATTTCAATATGATCCGCGTCGGCATCGCGCTATTTATTTTTGGCACGGTCCTCGGCCTTGCAAACATTATCGTTCGCGACCTGCAGCTGTTTCCCGAGATTTACGGCAAAGCCGTCTTCCTGTCATTCGTGATCGCCGGTCTTTTGAGCATTGGGCTGTCATTTCTGTTTCCGCAAAGGGTTTACAAAAAGCGAAAAAGAACGAGTGCGTCCGCAGGTTTTGCGGACGCTCTGAACACATCGCCCCTGGGCGAAGGACTTCCACCGGCGAATCCTATCGAGGCGGACATTTCGTTTTCAATACGCGCGCGCGAACCTGCCGCAGCCGAACCTGCCACTGTGACGGAAAACACGACACGTCAACTTGGGTAATTAAGCATGAAAATAATTATCTTCTGGGCTATATATGCTGTTGCCATCAACCTGCTGCTATGGCGCGCCGTGCTGCGTTTGCCAAAAATGCAAAACAACAATTTGCCGGCGCCGAGGCCAAACCGCATTCTGATAATTGGATCGACGGGCGGAACCGGCCGCAGACTCGTCGAACAGGCCCTCGAGCGTGGTTATGACGTGACCGCGATGGCGAGAGACCCTGCGAAAATCGGGATCGAACATCCGAGCCTATCAGTTGTTCGCGGCGATGTTCTTGATTACTATTCTGTCGCCGCCGCGGTGAAGGGGCAGGATGCGGTGCTCTCGGCGTTGGGCCATAAACGGTTCTTTTTCCCGACACGAATCCTCTCGCACGGCACACAAAATGTTTTGAACGCGATGCAAGACAAGGGAGTCAAACGATTTGTCTGCGAAACATCTCTGGGCATCGGCGACACCGTAGGACGCATGGGTTTGTTATACACACTTTTTGTAATTCCATTTATTCTGCCATTCTATTTTTATGACAAAACACGCCAGGAACGCCTCATCGCAAAAAGTAATCTCGATTGGATAATCGTGCGTCCCGGAGTTCTTACGAACTCCGCAAAGCGCGGAGTAAAACATTACGGCAGCAACGTCGGGAATTTCATCACGGGCGCCCGCATCTCGCGTGCGGACGTGGCAGATTTCATGCTCGATCAATTGGAATCGGGCGACTATGTTGGAAAATCGCCCGGGATCAGTTGGTGAACTCCGTCAGACGATTGAGCCGACCAAATCATATTCATGTGCCTCAGTGATCCTGACATCATATATCGCACCGATCTGCGGTTCTAGATCGTCGGGCACATCGTTGAGGAGTATGTAACCATCGATCTCCTGGGCCTGGCCCGGAAGGCGGCCCTGAAACAGCAGATCTGATTCCTTTGAGAGCCCTTCGAACATTACGGGGTAGGTCTTACCGATCATTGACAGATTGATCTGCTTGCTGATCTTTGCCTGTTCCTTCATCAGGCGATTGCGCCGCTTCACGGCGACCTTTGGATCGACCTTGTTAGGCAGATCGTATGCGGCAGTTCCTTCCTCGTCCGAGTAGGTAAAGACCCCAACATTGTCGAAACGGCAATTCTGAATGAACTTGACGAGTTCCTCAAAATCTTCTCGCGCGAAGTGCTGGCGTTGCCCAACGAGTCGCGCAGCGAATGGCTTGCTGCCT
>CAYSMU010000302.1:0-2636 GCA_964432145.1 uncultured Chloracidobacterium sp. | reverse complement strand
CGAAGCGGCAGTTCTGGACGAACTTGACGAGTTCCTCGAAGTCCTCATCGGTCTCTCCGGGAAACCCTGTGATGAACGTCGTGCGGATCGCGATGCCGGGAACTGCTTCGCGAACGCGTGCGATCAGACGTTCGAGCGACTCGCGTGTTCCGCCGCGTTTCATAAGCTTCAGGACATTGCGTGACGCATGCTGGAGCGGCATGTCGAGGTACTTGACGGCCTTTGGGGTTTCCGCGATCGCCGAGAGAAACGCGTCGGAAATATGCGTCGGGAAGGCATACATCGGCCGGATCCATTCGATACCGTCTATCTCGCCGAGCGCACGGATCAGGGCGGCAAGGGCGTCGACTTCTCCCAGGTCTTCGCCGTAGCGGGACGAATCTTGAGCGATCAGGACGATCTCTTTCACTCCCTGAGACGCAAGTATTCTTGCCTCCTCGATTATCGAACCGAACCTTCGAGAACGAAACGAGCCGCGCATAGATGGTATCGAGCAGAAAGCACAGGGACGGTCACAGCCCTCGGCGATCTTGATGAACGCCGTATGCGATTCGGTCGCACGCATTCTCGGCGTATATTCGTCGTAAAGATACGTCGCCGATTTGTTGCCGATCGGTGTAATGGTCAGGGCCCGCGCGTCAAACTCCTCGTCCGCAGCCTTTAATATGTCGTTGACCTGCGAAGTACCGATGAATGCGTCAACCTCCGGCAGCTCTTTCATAAGGTCGTCGCGGTACCTCTCCACCAAACAACCCGCGACGATCACGCGCGAGGCCCTGCCCGCAGATTTGAGGCTCGTCGCCTCGAGTATCGCGTCGATCGACTCCTGTTTGGCAGATTCGATAAAGCCGCACGTATTCACGACGACCGTATCGGCCTCGTCGGCATTATTAGTTATCTCGTAGCCCGCCTCGGCAAGCTGCCCCATCATCACCTCGCTGTCCACGAGGTTCTTGGGGCAACCGAGACTTACAAATCCGACCTTCTTCATACTGCCAGGTTCGCCACTCTGCGAACAAACAATTAGGTTACCATAAAGGCTCGAACATTGTTCTCGGATGGTTGCGTCCGGACTGGTCATCGACTACACTTGCCCCGTTCCAACCAACACTAATACTAATCGCAGGTGAACTTCAATGAAGAAATATATCGGAGCTATAGTTTCTCTGGCGACGCTAATAGTCATCGCGGCGGCATGCAGCGGCGGCAGTTTTACAACGGCAAATATCAGCGAGCTTAAGTTCGGCACAAACGAGAAGGCCGATCCCTCGGCAACATCATTCAAAACCGGTGAGGACATTTACGCCGTCGCAACTGTCTCGAACGTACCGAGCGGAAAGTATAAACTGACGTGGCGGATAACCTACGAGAAGGTTCAGGGTAAGGGCAAAGGCGAGGAGATCGGGACAAACTCACGAGAATTCGAGGGCTCGTCGCGGCTGTGGCAAACGTTCTCGTCCCCATTGCCCGGCGAATACAAAGTAGAGGCCACTCTTACTGATGAGTCAGGAAAAACCATCGAGGTCAAAAGCGGGACCGTGACGATCACCGGTTCCGCACCGACCGGGACAAAACCTGACAAAAAAACGAGTGACGACGACGAAAGTTAGAACACCCAGGCGGAAGTTCTCGGCCCGGATCGAGGCTGACGATTCAGTCAGTCTTGATCCGCCTGCTCGATCCGTTTAAGCAGTTCGTCCACGGCGGCGGATTCAGGTACTGTTAGATCGGATCCGCCAAACCGCACTCGATTGTATTCCTCGGTGATCGTTACGACTTCCGGCTGGCCGCTCGCATACGCGAATTCGAGCGGAGTTTGGTGATCTTCGCGAATGATCCCTCGAGCCGCAAGCACCGCGATCATACGTTCATAGAAGTCGACCACGGATCTTCGCCCCGGGCCGAGTCGCGTTCGGAGCCGTTTCCAGACCTGCAGTTTGCGTATCCTTCGGTACAGCCAAACTAAAAGCATCAATGCCACCGACCCGGCAATTAAGTAGGCCGCCCCGTAGAGAATCGCGTTGCGTCGGGCTTCCCAGCCTCGCTCGCCGCGTACCTCGGAAAACCACTCGATGGCGGCGGCCTGGCCGTTATCGAGAAACTCCGATAATCGCTCCTGATAGTTTAGAAATCCGGTTCGAACAGATCTCGCAAGCGAACGTTGTTCCTGATCGTCGTAAGCGACAAAATTCTGTATCCAATAAGTTTCAATCGCTTCGAGGTATTTGGTCACAGCGGCAACCAGCCCGCCGCCATTCCCCGTTCCTGCCGAATCGCTTGCGGGCGTCGGATCGAATCTGACCCATTCATCCTCGCCTGGAAAATAGACCTCGACCCACGAATGGGCGTTTCGCTGCCGGACGATAGTTACACCCGCGGCGTCATTGTATTCGCCGCCGTGAAAGCCGTTGACAATTCTCGTAGCAATGCCCTGGGTCCGTAACATCACAGCCATTGCAGTGGCAAAATACTCGCAGTGTCCCTCACGAACATTGAACAGGAAATCGGCGAGCGGCTCTTCTCCCGAAGGCTTCATTTCCAATGAGTACGCGTAATTCCCCTGAAGGTACCTTTCTATCGCGAGTGCCTTGTCGTATCGATTGGTAAGTCCAGACGTAATACTTGCGGCAAGGTCC
>CAYSMU010000301.1:953-4512 GCA_964432145.1 uncultured Chloracidobacterium sp. | reverse complement strand
CCCCACCCAACTGATGCTGATCGCGGGATTCGATTCGGCCGTGGCCTTCAGGAAAGGAATGCTCATATTCCATGGGTAATCGCCCCACGCCCAGAGAATTCCCCAAACGAGCAAAGCAGTAATAAGCTGGCCTGCGATCTTTTGTTTGCCGGTCAGCCCGAGGCTACGTTTTTTGACGATCTTGATCCAATCGTCCGCGAATCCAACCGCCGCAAAGAGCGTCGTGGCTCCGAGAGCGATCCACAGGTAAAGGCTATCCGGCCGCGCCCACAGGATCGTCGAGACAAAAACCGAGCCGATGATCAGAACGCCGCCCATTGTGGGCGTTCCGCGTTTCTCCTGATGCGACGCCGGGCCTTCCTCGCGGATCTCCTGGCCGAACTTCATATCCGCCAGTTTTCTGATCACCCGGCCGCCAAGCAGCAGCGATAGCAGCATCGCCGTGATCGCTGCGAGGGCCGTGCGAAACGTCACATACTGAATGACGTTCAGGCCCTTGAAGATATACGACTCGCTGTTCTTTCCGTATTGCTGGAATAGAAACTGGTATAGGAAGTAATAAAGCATTACCCGGCGGCCGAGGCCTTATCCTCCAATTCGAAATTTTCCAACAACTTCTCAATGACTATCTCGGTCCGGACGCCTCTTGAGCCCTTGACCAGAACGGAGTCGCCTTTCGCGACGAATTTGCAGACGAGATCCCCGGCGGCGGCGGAGTCATCCGCGAACAAGGCATCCGTCAGGCCGGCCGATCTCGCACCTTCGACCATCTCGGCGGCGAGCCCGCGAACGCCGATCAGCATATCTATACCAGTCGCGGCAAGTTGTTCTCCGGTCGACCGGTGGCTGGCTGCGGCATCGACGCCAAGCTCGAGCATTTCGCCCGCAACGACGATCTTTCGGCCGGGCCCGGCGCCATCCACGAGCGTTCTGGCCATCGAGAGCAGCGCGTCCGGATTCGAATTGTATGAATCATTGATCACCGTGAAGCCGGCGGCAAAATGCATGATCTCGCCTCTCTGCGGGGGCGAAGCGACCGTCCCGAGGCCCGATGCGATCTGGTGCAGGCTCATCCCAAAATGAAGCCCGACGGCCGAGGCGGCAAGAGCGTTCAAAATATTGTGCTTACCGTTCAGGGGAAATTTCACCTCGGCTGTCTCGCCATTGGCCTCCAGGGTAAAGGTCGTCTCACCGAACCGCTCGAACCGGATGTTCCAGGCCCTCACGTCGGCGGCATTTTCGATCCCGTATGTGATCACCGGCCCACGGCAAAGTGAACTCATCGCCGCGACCCTCGCATCGTCCGCGTTCAATATCGCCGTGCCGCCGTCCTTCATCCCTTCGACAAGCTCCGCTTTGGCTTTTGCGACATTCTCGATAGAACCCAGATGCTCGACGTGGACGGGCAGAACGTTCAACTCGACGGCGACGTCGGGCGGCGTTATCCTGCAGAGGCGGGCGATCTCGTTCATCGGCGTGGACATCCCCATTTCCAGTACGGCGACGTCATAACTCTTGTCTTTCGTTAGATTTAGCACCGTCATCGGATGGCCGAGCCCGTTATTGTAATTCTTGATATTGCGAAGCACCTTTCGCCCGCTCGAAGCGAGAATATGTGCCGTTATCTCTTTTGCCGTCGTCTTCCCGGCACTTCCCGTGATCGCGACCACAGGCCCATTCCATTCAAGGTAACCACCGTGGGCAACCCGCTGGAACGCCGCGATAGCATCGTCCACAAGGACGAGCCGTGTTCGAAACGCATCGAGAATTTCCCGGTGCTCAACAAACCGGTCGTTTCTTACGACGCACAGCGAGGCACCTTTCTCAAATGCCGCGGGCACGTGGATGGTCGCGTCTTCGAAATCGCCGTTGAAGCCGTTATTGCGATAATCTGGCTGCGAGAGAGCGAAGAATACACCGCCCTGCTCGACTTCACGTGAGTCGATAGCAAATGAACCCACTTCGCTGGCAAGCAAAGCGGGGTCAAGAGCGGCCGCGTCGGCTCCAATGTATTTGATCACGTTCTCAAGTTTCAAATTTCGCTCTCGCTCGATCGATCTCTATCGATGCCGATATCCTGCTCCGCGTATCGGCGTTCAATTTCGGCTTTTCCGCCGGGGTCTTTTCGGTCGCCGGTTTCTTTTGTACCTCGGGTTTTGCCTTCGGTGCGGCCGGTTCTCCGGTCACTGGCTTTGCCTTGGCGTCCGGAGCCTTCTCCGCGGCGGGTTTCTGAACTGACGGCTTCGCCACATTCGGCTTTTCGTCCGGAGGTGTTTCCGTTTCTTCGTTTACCGGAGGCTGCGGCACGGCCTGTGCGACCAGATTGTCCGGCTTGACGGGCGCGTCGTTCGCGATCTTCATCTCGAACAAGATCTGCTGGGCGATCTCGCGAAAGACAGGTGCCGCGACCATTCCGCCATCACGGGCGCCGCCCCGCGGCTCATCCATGACCACGCCCACCACGATCTCAGGATCTTCGGCCGGCGCCATCCCGATAAATGACGAAACGTACTTCGACGAATCGACCGATTTCGACTTTGCGTCGAATTTCCACGCGGTGCCGGTCTTCCCCGCTGCCGTGTAGCCATTCAGCGCGGCCCGGCGGCCCGTGCCGGTAAGTACAACCTGCCGCAGCATCGTCCGCAAATGACGCGCGGTCTCAGCGGTAACTACTTGTGTTTGCTTCACTTCCGTCACCGCTTTGGGCCGATCGTTCGGGTATCTGACCTCTTTGATAACGTGTGGCTGGTTCCTGACTCCGTCATTGGCTATGGTCGCAAAAGCAGTCGTCATTTGCAACGCCGTCACCCCAATTTCGTAGCCGATCGACATCGACGCCAGCGAGTCGCCATTCCACTTCTCCGGTGACCTGACGATGCCTGCGGTCTCGGCCGGAAGTTCGACTCCGGTCCTCGATCCGAATCCCATCTTTTGGATCATTCCGAAGAAATCGTCCTTGCCGACGCGTAATCCTGTCTTGATCGCGCAGACGTTGCTCGAGTGTGCCATAGCCTCGGAATACGAGACCGTCCCCACACCGTGAGAATCGGTAAAAGTATGATTCGCGACGGTTATTGTTCCGCTGCCGGCACTGATCAACTCATCCGGCGAGATCAATTTCCTTTCAAGCGCAGAACCGTACGTGACCAGCTTAAAGACCGACCCGGGCGAATAGACCGTTTGAATGGCCTTGTTCCCGATATTCTCGGGGTTGGCATCTGAGATTAGGTTCGGGTCGAAGGTCGGATAATTGGCGAGTGCGAGTATCTCACCCGTGGCCGGCCTCATTACGACGACCATCCCTGACTTAGCCTGCGCGGCCCGGACACCGCTTTCAAGTGCCTGTTCCGCAATATTTTGATATGTCGCATCGATCGTAAGAACGATGTCGCCCGGCATCTCACGTTCGACCGTCGTTTCATCGTAGACGCGGCCCAGACGGTCCCGCTCCTGGACCTTCTTGATGATCGCCCCGTGAAGTATGTCGTCCTGCGACTGTTCGACCCCCGCCTTGCCCTCGTCCTGCAGATCGCTGAAACCCACAATATGCGCCGCGAGG
>CAYSMU010000301.1:0-943 GCA_964432145.1 uncultured Chloracidobacterium sp. | reverse complement strand
GATAGCTTCGGCGCTGTTCGTCACGCCAGTGAAGGCCGTGAAAATTCGGCGAGTCCGCTTTTTTGACCTCTGGCTTGTCGAGGGCTTTGTTGATCTTTTGGGCGGCTTCGTCCTCGACCTTTTTGACGATCGCGACAAATCGCTTCTTCTCTTCCTTGGCCTGTCTGAGCTGCTGGGCGAGTTCCTTTGCGTCAAGTTTCAGCGCGGACGCGATATCACGCGCCGCGGCGTCCGTATCCTCGATCTCGACCGGATCGGCAAACAACGTCTTGACCGGCAGGCTCATCGCGAGCTTGCGTTCGTTGCGGTCCATGATCGTTCCGCGGAGCATTCGCGTCTGCTTGATCGATTGCCGGGTCTCGAGGGCCTTTTCTTTCAGCCACGAGTGCTGGTTGACCTGCAGGTGGACGAGCCGAACGCTGATCCCGCCGATCCACAGCACAAAAAAGGCGACGACGAGCATGAATCTCGTGAACGCCACCTGTCTCATATTCCGCTTTTTTGTTGCCTGCCGTTTCATCCGTCCCGCCTTTACCGTCTAAGTTGTTGAATTAACTTGCTATTCCGCCGCGATCGTTACGCGTTTGGGCTGACGCTCCGCCTTTTCGGGCTTGAGGTCGGCTTTCTCGACGTTCGGTTTGGCGGACGTGACGGAGGCTGTCTTGATGATGAGCGGTTTGTCGTCGGCTGCGGCCGGAGCTGCGGCCTTGTCTTTGGTCGCTGAAGCGAGTTGAGCGACGGCCGGGGAATTTACAGGATCGGTAATACCCGCCTTTTTGGCGGCCTTTTTCAGCTCCATCGGCGAAAGCGAGATCTCACGGGCGAGGAGCAGACGGCGCTTCTCGGCCTCGAGCTGATCGACCTGCCGGCGAAGCTTCGAATTCTTCATTCCATAATCCATCGACGAGAAATGCTGGCGTCCCGCAAGGAAGAAGCCGCTGAC
>CAYSMU010000300.1:0-4545 GCA_964432145.1 uncultured Chloracidobacterium sp. | reverse complement strand
GCACCGGTAAAGAAAAGGAACGCGAGAAATTCAAGATCAACGAAGACGGCCTTGCCTTGACCGAGGCAGACCCTGTTTTTGATAACGAGCATGTTTACATCTCGGGTAAGGGAAAAATACGAGCGGTCGATCGCCGTACCGGCCAACAGGATTGGGAAGCGGATGATCTCGGTATCAGCGCCGAGATGGCCCTGGTCGGAACCGTTCTCTTCGTCCGTACCGGCGGCCAGTTCACGCAGCTCAAGGACGGCGAACTTAAGAAAAAAGGCCCGTACGGCGTTTCGGCGATCAACACCACAAACGGCAAAACCTTGTGGCGATACAAAGGCGCAGACAAGGGTTTGACGAACTTTGTCTTTGCCGATTCGGATACGATCGTGATCGCCGACAAGGACGACCTGATCACGATCGACGCCCGCACCGGAAAGCGCATCGCAAAACGAGACCACAAGATCGACCAGGCCCAGTTCGTTCTCATAAATGAAAGCGGCAAAGCCGTTGTCGGCGGGTGGAGCGAAATAGCGGCGTTTGATGTCAAAGATCCGAAGCGGCCCGAATATTGGCGTGCACGCCACGCGGCTCCGGCACGGGGTGTTTTTCGCGTCGTTACGGGAATCGCCCTTCGGGCCGCGGCATTATATTTTCGCTACGGCGGCATCGCGACGTCGGCCCTCAGCCTTACCCGAAGCGGCCTCAGCATCGCGTCCGCCGCAAACTCGTTTCGATGGTCGGGCCTGCAAACGCGGTTCGGCTCGGTCAGCCTTTCGACGCTCGCGGGCAACGCCGCACGAGGTTACGCGACGCGTCGGATATACGCTTACGGATCGCTCGGCCGCACGCCGAACCTGATCAACCGCTTTAGCGGAATGCAGATCACCGTCCCGAATGCGACCGACCTTCGCGGCAAGATCATCGGCCGTGCCATCGACCGCGTGACGCCGTCTCGGGCGGACGTACAGGAAAGCATCTTCGATCGCATCGATCCTGTCCGGCAGGTCGAACGATTCTCGGACTACCTGCTCCGCCGCAAACGTCTTGCCGAACTCCGCCTCGATCATATGTACTTCTACACCGACCTGCCCAATCCCTTTGACAAGAAGGGCCTCGTCGGCGTAAATGTTCATACCGGCAGGGACGCAAGATATTCGCTAGTTTCGGACCCCGATCCGATGTTCGTCACGGACGAATCGTTAGGATTGCTCTATTCAGCGAATGGCACTAGATTACAAGCGTTCGACATGCTGGACCGATAGAAAATTAACCACAGATGTTCCGCGATGAACACAGACTCACTTCTGTTTATTTATCCGTGTGCATCCGTGGTAATCTGTGGTCAAATTCTTGTTCATCTATTAACCGAATTATGAAATCAAGAGCAGTCGTCCTCTTTACCCTGTGTCTCTGCGTCTCTGCGGCTCAGATCCTGGCCCAAAAACCGCCCAAGCCCGACCCCGAGGTCGCCAAAATGGTCAAAGAGGTCTCGGCGAAGAATATCGAGACGTCGATCCGCAAGCTTGTATCGTTTGGGACGCGGAACACACTTTCCGAACAGGACAACCCGACACGCGGCATCGGTGCGGCACGCGACTGGATCTTCAGCGAATTTCAAAAGATCAGCGCCGACTGCGGCGGCTGTCTTGACGTGCAAAAGCAGGCGTTCGTCCAGCCGGCGGGCGGCCGCGTTACCCAGCCGACGACGCTGACCAATGTTTTTGCAGTTCTCAAAGGTGCAACCGACCCGACGCGTGTATATGTCGTCTCGGGCCATTACGACTCGATGTGTTCGAATCCGAGCGACGCGAAATGCGATGCTCCCGGGGCCAACGACGACGCGTCGGGTACGGCAGTTTCGATCGAACTCGCCCGCGTGATGTCGAAACGAAAATTCGACGCGACAATTGTTTTCATGGCCGTTCCCGGCGAAGAGCAAGGCCTGCTCGGTGCGACCTACTACGCCAATGAGGCGAAAAAGGCACAGACAAATATCGAGGCGATGTTCACAAATGATATCGTCGGAGGTGTTACGACGCAGAAAAACTCGCAGTTTCGCAAACGTGTCCGCGTCTTCAGCGAAGGTGTTCCATCCAACGAGACCGAGCAGGAGGCGAACACCCGACGCAGCGTCTGCGGCGAGAACGACTCGACCTCGCGTCAGTTGGCCCGCTATATCAAAGAGCAATCCGACCGCTATCTCCAGGATTTCAGCGTTTGGATGATCTATCGCCGCGATCGTTACGGACGCGGCGGCGACCATCAACCTTTCCTCGCAAATGGCTTCGCCGCGGTTCGGTTCACCGAGCCCGACGAAGATTACGCACATCAGCACCAGAACGTCCGCACCGACGAAAAGGGCGTCTTCTACGGCGACACGCCTGAGTTCGTCGATTTTGAGTATACGGCCAATGTTTGCCGCGTGAACCTGATCGCACTCGCGAGCCTCGCCTCGTCACCTGCAAAACCGAAGGGCGTCGGCCTCGTTACCGGCGGGCTCAATAACGACAGCGTACTCCGCTGGGACGCAAGCAAGGACGCGGACCTTGCCGGTTACGAGGTCGTTTGGCGTGACACGACCGCCGCCGAATGGACCAATTCGCAGTCAGTCGGCAACGTCACAACATGGACGGCAAAGGCGATGTCTAAGGACAATTTCTTCTTTGGCGTGCGTGCGGTCGATAAGGCGGGCAATAAGAGCCCGGTGGTCTATCCGCGTCCCTACAATCCGCCGAGGCCCGCCGGAACGCCACGTCCGACGGCGAGCCCGACACCGGATGAATAGTGGCCTGATCGTCGAAATTCCCGGGAGGCATCGACGCAACTGATTTCAATGAACCGGGACCCGAGATGAATCTGCCCGGCCGATCGGATCGACAAAAGACTCTGAGGAGTTACGATAATGAGCACACTACTTGATCGGAATACTGCCGAGACGATTAGGGGCCGTATCGCTTCCCTTTCGCCTGCATCCCAGGCTAAGTGGGGCAAGATGAACGTGAACCAGATGATGTGCCACGTCACAGACGGTTTCCTGATGTCAATGGGTGACCGGCCGTTGCCGGACGAAAGCAGCTTCCTTTACCGGACGCTGGTCAAATTTCTGGTTGTCAACGTGATCAAGATGCCGAAAGAAGTACCAACCATTGCCGGGCTCGATCAGATGAAAGAAGGTACAAGACCCGGTGAGTTCGAGGACAACCGCCGGGCGATGATCGACGCTCTCGACAAGATCTGTAACCTGCCCGATGACTATGTCTGGGCGGCCCATCCCAAGTTCGGCCCCATGACCGGCCCGGAGTGGGGCAAACTCGGTTTCAAACATATCGACCATCATTTGCGGCAATTTGGGGCTTAGCCGAGGCTCGTCCCGGGACTATTTAACGGTAGAGACGCACTTCTCGCCGGCCATCCAAAGGCTTAACTTGGATTTGGCATCGGAGGACTGTGAGTTCAGATACCGTTTCCGTTGGCTCCCGCAATGAGCATTTTGCTACCTGAATCGTTGACAACCCGATATCCGGATTCTTATACTTTCTGGGTTTACTTGGACAATAATCACAATTGATTCTGCATTTTGAGCGGGACCTGAGCTGAACGCATTCGAATATTTCGATATTTTGTCTGCTTCGTGACCGTCTTTCTCAGATCAGATTTAGGAGCCCCAGAAGGAGAGGTACCGGAGTATGAAAAGAGCCGTGGTAACGCTATTCAATTGGAATCGAAGAAGTTTTACGTTATTGGCAGCCGTATTAATTTTGGCTGCTTTTGGATTCGTTGCCTTTAGGGCGGCGGCTCAGTCCGGTATTGAGCGACGATCGATTGACGATCTGACCCTTAACTGGGTCGGCAAGTCGGAGGCCGCTCCGGAACAAGTCAAGGCCGAGCCCTCTCGGCCGCTTGATACGCGAGCAGTCAGCGCAGTCTTTAGCTACACAGGAGCACCACAAACCTACACTGTCCCACCAGGCGTCACATCGATCACCATCGACGCACGAGGTGCACAGGGCGCCGCGGGTGCCCCAAATGCACCTCAGAACGGCGGAGCAGGCGGATTTGGCGGCCAGGCGGTAGGTACCCTTGCTGTGGTGCCGGGACAGGTCCTTACGGTTTATGTGGGCGGACAAAATGGTTATAACGGCGGTGCCGCCCCTGGCGCACCTGGTGTTGGCAGCGGCGGATCGCCTTTGTTCCCCAGCGGTAACGGGGGTGGGGCATCCGATGTTCGTACCGGCGGAGCTACCCTTGCCGAGCGGGTGATCGTCGCCGGCGGCGGCGGCGGAGGTTCTGCCGCACCGCAGGGCTCGTGTCTTCAAGGACCGGGCGGCAGCGGCGGAGCTGGCGGCGGAGCGACGGGTTCAGGCGGCTCGACCGGAGCCGGTTGTGGTCCCGGTGGCGTTGGAGGAACCGGAGCCGATCAGGTAGCCGGCGGTACCGGTGGACCGGGTAATTTTAACTGCTCGGTATCGAGTTCGGCGGGTTCAGGTGGACTTTTCGGCAGCGGCGGCATTGGTGGAGACGGTGTTATCGGCTGCAGTGGCTATACCGGCGCGG
>CAYSMU010000299.1:0-4550 GCA_964432145.1 uncultured Chloracidobacterium sp. | reverse complement strand
TGACCTACAACCAGACGATCGAGATCTCGTTCTCTAGCTGTTTGAATTCTTGATCGCCGGTGAGTAGAGCGGCCTTGTGGTGCTTAGCCACGGCGGCGGCGTGGCAGTCGGCGTAGGAGATGCCGCCTCTTACTTTGTAGCTGGCGGCGATCTTGGTAAGCGGCCAATCGGCATCGATAAATTCGATCCCGATGGAGCGGAGCTCGCCTATCGCATCCTCAGCATCACGCGCGGAGTGTCGTCGTGCTATCGCATACCAAACCTCGCCTATATTTACGACACTCATCAACCAGCGATCACCCTGGTCGCGGGCATCGGCGATAAGGTTGGCGATCTTTTCGGCCGGCGACTCATCCTCCAAATATGCCATGATCGCCCACGAATCAAGCACTATTGTTTTACGGTGATTCATTTCTTGCCGAGGTTGAGGAACTTTTTGTCCTCTCGCTCGCGGTCACGGGCACGCGAAGCCTCGAGTTCCTTAACAAGTCCGGAGCCCTTGAACTTTCCACGAAGACTATGAATATACTCGCGTGTGATCGGCGTCAGGATGATCTGCGCTTTGTCCTCATCGACCTCAACCTGAATTCGCGTTCCCGTCTTGATACCAAGTTTTTTCCGTACGGACGAAGGGATCACCACCTGGCCTTTAGTTGTAGCTGTTGTCTCCATTCTTACCACCCGTCGAACAATGTAGCATGATTCGGATATGTAAGTCAATCTGGATTTGTCTTACATTCTTTTGGGATGGCGAGGAACTGAAAGCCTGAGTTTTTCGCCCAGCAATCATGACCTCGCCCATTTCTGAACGAAGCCTTTGATCTCAAATAGGGCGGAAACTTACGGCGTTTCGGTGCGTTTGCCGGGGATGAGCTTTATCTGTCGGAGCCTGGTACCGGTCCACTCGAAGAAGTAGTTGCCGCAATAGACAAACCTTTATGACCCGGCGAGTTTGGTATTTATCAGGGCGTTGAGCGAGACGCCCTGGGTTGTGGATTCGAGCGCCAGGCGGCGGTGGAGCTCTTTTGACATACGCAGATTTAGTTTGCCGCTGTAATTTCGCCTGCCCAACGGTTCAGGGATAGGCTCGCGGTTTTCGGCCAGGTCTTCGAGGACATATTCGACAACGCCGCGGAGTTCCCGAAGCGCCTTTTCCTGGCTTTTTCCGTGTGCAGCTAGTGAAGGAAATTCCGTGACGCGGGCGATGAATGCATCGTCCTCGTCCGACCATACGACCGTGTAGCTGTAATCTTCGGCCCGATTCTTTCTGGATCTTACTCTTGCGTTTGCCATAAACCTTACTTCGACATCTTGTCCAATTTCTTAAGGGCGGTGATCACTTGTTCGACCTGATAGGGTTTTGCCCCGCCTCTGTCTGATTGCAGGTTTAATCGAGGATCGCCAGGCCACGGCATCTTGAAGATGCGATGGCTGCCGTTGATCCTCGGTTCCCCGAAACACTCAGCACAGATCCTGATCAGCCTGGAAAATCGCGTACTGGCTTTTGCTCGCTCAAGCTCTGCAATTCTTTCAGCGATATCCATAGGCACCGATCAGAATCCATGGTACTACAAATGGTACTATGACTGCAATCCATTTTTATTGCTTCCCTCGCAGACCCCACAGGCCCTGGATCGAGAGGATGGCGCTGAAGGTGCCGGTTACGGCCAGGACGAGGAGCGTGCAGATGAAGAAATATGCTCCGGGCGTCTTAGCGAAGTCGCCGCCGACGCCTTTGCCCGAGAAATGCAGATACGGGACAACCGCGGCCATCATGCCGCCGACGAGGGTGATGATGTAGCCGATGAGGCGGCCGCGCAGGAGCAGCGTGCCGCAGAGCCAGACGATAGAGATCGCCGTCACACCGATCACGTCCTGAGCGTTGCCCGGCTCGACGCCGATAATGATGTCGTCAGCGACGTGAAAAACGAACAGCGTGATCGACAGCAAAGACGCAATGGTCAATAGCGTGTTGGGGTTCATTGGTGATCTCCTCCGTATGTGACAATGCTTTACGTCGGAAATGCCCCGAAAGGTTCAACTGTTGTTCGGGCAGCGTTTTGATGTTGGGGTGAGGCGGCGTTTCCGCGTTTCCCGCGGCCTGGTTACGCCCGCATGACTGCCAGCAGCTTCTCGTGAATACCGCCAAAGCCGCCGTTCGACATTACGGCGACGACATCGCCGTCGCGCATCACGGGTGCGAGATGTTCGACAATGGCATCGGCATCCGCCAGCGTGCAGGCGTCTTTGCCGGTTGCGGCGATGTCGGCCACGAGTTTTGGAACGTCCAGCACATCGCCGTAATTCTTTGCGTCCTCGGGATTGAAGACACCAGCGATGATCACCTGATCGGCGTGGACGAACGCCTCTTTGTATCGCGACTCAAATACCGACAGCCGCGACGAGCGCGAACGCGGCTCGAACACGGCTATCAGACGGTTATCGGGATAACGTTGGCGCAGGGCTTTGAGCGTCTCGTCAACCGCGGTCGGGTGATGGGCAAAATCGTCGATCACGGTCACGCCTCGCTCGACGCCGCGGACCTCCATCCGTCGTTTGACCGATTTGAAGGTGTCGAACGCCTCCTGGATCTTTGCCTGCGAAATGCCCCAGGCATCGGCCGCGATGATAACGGCGAGGCAATTGCGAACGTTGAATTCGCCGATCATGGTTGTCGTAAACGTGGCCCACGGCTGATCGACGTTCGTTGATCGTTGATCGTCGGCATTTTTATATACCTCGAATCGGGTGCCGTCGGACGTGAACTCGATATTCCGGGCCTGCCATTTTGCGTCAGCCGACAGGCCGAACGTCTCGACGGTCGTGAAGAGCTTCCCTTTCATCTGATCGAGCACCTCGCAGACGACGGGCGAATCGATACCGCAGATGAGACGGCCGTTGCCGGGCACGAGGTTCATCAGCCGCGAGAACTGCCATTTGATGGCGTCGATGTCCTTGTAAATGTCGGCGTGGTCAAATTCGATATTGCCCACGATCGCGATGTCGGGCAGATATGACATGAATTTGGGCTTCTTGTCGAAAAATGCCGTGTCGTATTCGTCGCCCTCGATCACGAAACAGTCGCTGTCGGTCACGCGAAAGCTCTGGCCGAAATTCTGCACGACGCCGCCCACAAGAAACGACGGATCGAGGCCGCCGACCTCGCAAACCCACGCCGCGATGCTCGTCGTGGTCGTCTTTCCATGCGTGCCGGCAATAACGAGCGAACGCCGGCCACGAATGAACTCTTCGCGAACGGTCTCGGCCTGCGAGCGGTAGAGCAGCTTGCGGTTGAGGACCTCTTCGAGCTCGGGGTTGCCGCGCATGATCGTATTGCCGATCACGGTGACGTCACGTTCGAGGTCGGTGTTCTCAGACCGGTAGCCCTGCATTATCTCGATCCCGAGCGACTCGAGCTGCGTCGACATCGGCGGGTAAACATTTTGGTCAGAGCCCGTGACCTTGTGGCCGCGGGCCTGGAGCATTCCGGCAAGCGACGCCATTGCCGTGCCGCAGATTCCGATCAGGTGATAGTGCATTAAGGGTGTTTTTGCTTGTAATCTTTGAGAATCTTTACGAATTCGAATGTCCCGCTTACCGACTCAAGATATTTCACAAATCGATCCAGTCGGTCCGGTATGACGTCTTTCTCCACGTGCCTGGAGGCTAGTGTTAGGCGTTTCAGCAACTCATCTACCTCAATCAGACCAGTACAAAGAGCCGAGCACAGGAATTCCAGGTCTTTCTCACGACCGGCGATCAATTTGCTCGCTGCCACATCATGCCTGTCGGCACAGAAAGCGATCACCTTATCCGAATCGTCACGATATGGAACCAATCGATCGCGCCAACCATCCGGCAGCGTCACCGAAGCTAAACCCAGGGCATCAGCAAAGAATCCGTGCTCCACTCTGTACGGACTCTGAATCCCAAGCGTCAGGTCGATCTGCGGCCGTTTTAAGAAATTAGAGCTACTCAGCATGAAATCGCACTCAACGGATTTTCTGGCGATCTCAGGCATGTTATCGGTGAATGCGTGAAAGGACTGCGAACCGACAATTATCGGCAGGTCATCGCCTGATGCTGCACGAAAGTCCTTAATGAGTTTAATCAAGTCCGATCTCAGCACACTCGTTCCATGAAACGCTTTGTTCTTTTGTGGTTAGAATTCCGGCGAAGGGAGATGAAGACCTCAGCCTTTGCCCCTCATCCGTCTCCGCGACAATGATCCTTTCTATCTCATGCGGAGCCAGATCCTCCATGATCTTTTTCCATTCAAGCAATGCCCCGCGTTCCGGCCCGAAAGCAAAGCTATCCTTTGCCAGCCACCGTTCGAGATTCTCGTTTGCGACGCTCAAGACTTTTGCCGGATCCTCGCGCAATTTCTGCGCAACGCGACGGTGAAGCGATAACGAAAATCTATCGGAGAAATTCATAAGTAGATTTTAACAAAATGGCGGAAACTATCTACCTGATAAAAGATGTGCAAACGGCAGCTTTGACGTGCTTTTGAAGAAATCCTCTTCATCCTCGTCGTCGCCCATTACGCC
>CAYSMU010000298.1:0-4558 GCA_964432145.1 uncultured Chloracidobacterium sp. | reverse complement strand
TCGACGGACAGTACAAAGATCTACTTCAGTTGGAAGCGTGCCGACGAGCCGCGAAATGGCGAGACCTCGACGTATGTTGTGAACGCCGACGGAAGCGGACTGCGAAAGCTTTCTGAGGAAGAAGCAAAGCAGGCACCGCCCAACGGTGATATTTCAGATGATAAGAGGACAACGGTTTTTACCGACAGCGGCGATATTTATCTGTACAACAACCAGACCGGCGAGCGGCGTCAACTGACCAAAACCACCGACGTGGAAGCTAACCCGCGATTTATCGGCGACCAGCGTCATATATCTTTTACCCGTCAGAACAATCTGTACACCTTGTCGCTCGACAACGGCTCGTTAGAGCAATTGACGGATATTCGCCCGGCTGGCGGTCCCGGCGGAGCCGACGCGGCCCGAAAAGGAACGGACAGTCAGGAAACGCTTAAAAAGGAAGAACGCGACCTGCTCGAGGTCGTCCGCGAAAGGGCTTTGAAACGCGAAGAGGATGAGAAAAAACGAAAGGCTAGAGAGACGCGCAAACCGTTTCAGCTCACCCAGGGGCAATCGGCCGGAAACCTATCGCTGACGCCGGACGGAAAATCCGTCATCGTGGTCGTAAATGAAAGTGCCACGGGGGCGAAGAACACGATCGTTCCGAACTATGTCACCGAATCTGCTTATACCGAAGACATACCGGGCCGCACGAAAGTTGGCGATGTCCAGGGCCGCAATCGTATTGCGATCGTCAATTTAGAGAACGGCGAGTGGAAATGGGTCGACCACGGACAACGCCTTGCAACACCGCCGACGGCCGCGAAAACCGAAGGAAATGCCGGCGGCGATAATCCGGAACGCACTTCTGGCCAGGGCACAGGACGAGGCCCGGCATCTCCCGCTCAGCCGCGCGACCGTGAGGTACAGCTCTCGCCGCCGGTCTGGTCGGAGGACGGCAAGAATGCTGTGATGCAGGGCCGCTCCGCCGATAATAAGGACCGATGGATCATGCAGCTTGATCCGGCTACAGGGAAAACGAAGGTCCTGGCGGCGATCCATGATGACGCCTGGGTCGGCGGCCCGGGTGGATTCTCGCTTGGCTGGCTGCCGGATAACAAACGCGTTTACTTCCAATGGGAACGCGACGGATTTTCGCATCTCTACACAGTGTCGATCGACGGCGGAACTCTCCTCCAATTGACCTCTGGAAGTTTCGAGGTTTCTGATGTTCGTTTGTCTGAGGACAAGTCGAAGTTTTACTTCACGTCGAGCGAAGGCAGCTTTTTCGAACGTAACCTCTACTCGATGTCATTCGACGGAGGAGCCCGAACACGTCTGACCTCGATGCCGGGGAATAATCAGGCCGTCGTTTCACCGGACCAGACCAAGCTCGCGATCCTGCGATCATTTGCTAACAAACCGACCGAGCTTTATATCGCTCCGAACAAAACCGGCACGACCGAAGCCGAGATCAAGCAGGTAACGAACTCGCCGACCGATGAATGGCGTTCGCACAATTGGATCGCCCCGCCGATCGTTAATTTCAAAGCCCGTGATGGTGCTACGGTTTACGGGCGGTTGTACAAGCCCGCCAATTTTAAGAAAGGCGGCCCCGCGGTAATGTTCGTTCATGGTGCCGGCTATCTGCAGAACGTCCATAACTGGTGGAGCAGCTATTATCGCGAATACATGTTTCATCACTTCCTGATGGAAAAAGGATATGCCGTTCTGGATATCGACTATCGCGGCTCAGCAGGTTACGGCAGAGACTGGAGAACCGGGATCTACAGGCACATGGGCGGCAAGGACCTGACCGACCACGTTGATGCGGCTCAGTATCTGATCAATGAACACGGCGTTGATGCCAAACGGATCGGCCTTTACGGCGGTTCGTATGGCGGATTTATCACGTTGATGGCGATGTTTACGACCCCGGATGTGTTCGCCGCCGGTGCGGCGCTGCGTCCGGTGACAGATTGGGCACATTACAACAACGGCTACACTTCGAACATCCTCAATCTGCCGCAAAGCGACCAGGAAGCTTACCGCAGAAGCTCGCCTATTTATCACGCCGCCGGGCTGAAAGGTGCTCTTCTGATCTGTCACGGTATGGTTGACGTAAATGTGCATTTTCAGGATAGCGTTCGGCTGGCCCAGAAACTGATCGAGCTGCGAAAGGAAAACTGGGAACTCGCGGCCTATCCGGTCGAGGACCATGGTTTCGAACAGCCGACCAGTTGGGCCGACGAATACAAGCGGATCTTTAAGTTGTTCGAAACGAACCTTAAGTCCCCGTCGCAGACAAATCTGCCGATGCAGAAGAAAAAATAGAGATTTTGCCTGCCCACAAACAACCGACTGTTGAAAGACGCTAATGTATGGCAAAATAGGCGTTTATGCGAATACTCGTCACCGGCGGTGCCGGATTTATTGGCTCGCACCTTTGCGAACGGCTTCTCAATGAGGGCAACGAGGTCATATGCCTCGATAATTTCTTCACCGGGCGAAAGTCGAATATCGCTCATCTTGTTGACAACAAACAATTTGAGGTGATCCGCCACGACGTGACCGAGCCGATATTGCTCGAGGTCGACCAGATCTACAATCTTGCGTGCCCTGCGTCGCCCGTTCATTACCAATACAATCCGGTCAAGACCGTTAAGACCAACGTAATGGGTGCGATCAACATGCTCGGAATGGCGAAGCGTGTAAAGGCACGCATCCTGCAGGCATCGACGAGCGAGGTTTACGGCGACCCGCTCGAGCATCCGCAAACTGAAAGCTATTGGGGCAATGTCAACACGATCGGTCTGCGTGCTTGTTACGACGAAGGCAAACGTGTCGCCGAGACGCTGATGATGGACTATCACCGCCAGAGCGGCGTCGATACGCGTATCGTGCGTATCTTCAACACTTACGGCGAACGCATGCTCGTCAATGACGGCCGCGTGGTCTCGAACTTCATCGTCCAGGCTCTCCGGGGCGAGGACATCACGATCTATGGCGATGGTACCCAGACCCGTTCGTTTTGCTATGTGAGCGACCTCGTCGAGGGGCTTATCCGACTTATGAATACCGATGGAGAGGAACTCCATCAGCCGATGAATCTCGGCAATCCGGGCGAATTCTCGATGAAAGAACTCGCCGAGCAAGTCGGCATCGCAACCGGTAAGTCGATCAATATCAAGTACTTGCCGCTGCCGCAGGACGATCCGAGACAGCGTCGGCCGAATATCGACCGGGCGACGAAACTGCTCGGATGGCAGCCGACCGTTCCGCTCGCCGAAGGGCTTAAGAAGGCGGCCGCATATTTTGCCATGGCGATCAAGAGCTTTTAACGACTTCGATTTCATCAATTGCCACTAGCTTTAGCTGGTGGAATTCGGGTAAATAGTACTTTGAGGCTTTTGGCCGATATTGGGCTGAAGCCCGGGATCCTGTTGGGATCTACAATTCCTATGAAAATTCTCATCACAGGCGGTGCCGGTTTTGTCGGCAGCCACCTGGCAGACAAACTGATCGGCGAAGGCCACGAGATAACGGTCATTGACGACCTTTCGACCGGCCGTTATTCGAATATCGGCCATCTCGAGGAAAACCCCAATTTCCACCTCATCATCGACACGGTTCTTAACGCCACCTTGATGGAGGAGCTGATCCGCGACGCCGACCGCGTTTATCACATGGCGAGTGCCGTGGGCGTTCGACTGATTATGGAACAGCCGGTAAAGACGATCGAAACGATCTTTCACGGCACCGACGTCGTGCTCGGCCGCTGTGCCAAGTACCGCAAACGCGTGCTGATACCGAGCACCAGCGAAGTTTACGGCAAGGGCATCTCGGTTCCCTTTCGTGAGGACGACGACCTGCTCACCGGTGCGACCGACAAGCACCGCTGGGCATACGCATGTGCCAAGACGCTCGACGAATTCCTCGCTCTTGCACATTTTAAGGAAACGCGGCTTCCCGTCGTGGTCGCACGCCTTTTCAATACCGTCGGCCCGCGTCAGACCGGGCAGTACGGCATGGTCGTGCCCCGATTCGTGCAATCTGCGCTCAAGAATGAGCCGATCGAGGTCCACGGCGACGGCACGCAGTCACGCTGCTTCGGCCATGTATCGGACGTCGTCAACGGCCTCACCATCGCTCTCGAAACTCCGGCGTGTTTCGGCCAGGTGGTCAACTTCGGCAGCGATGCCGAGGTGACGATCAACGATCTCGCGAAACGTGCCATAGAATTGACTGGCAGCACGAGCGAGATCCGCTACATTCCGTACGATCAGGTCTATGGCGACGGCTTCGAAGACATGCAGCGGCGTGTGCCGAGTCTCGAAAAGGCCGCCCGCCTGACCGGTTATAAGCCAACCCGCAGCCTCGATGACATCATCAATGATGTAGCGGCTGAATTGCGCCATGACGCGACGCCCTCGACACTGCATGCTCAGAGCTAAGTTTTCAAAGATCAGGTTCGCCGGCCTCGCCGGCGTTTTGCTGCTTTCCGCATTCTGCTTTCTGCCGTCTGCCTACGGCCAATCGACCGGTGCGGTAAAGGGCAAGGTCAAAAACATGAATGGCG
>CAYSMU010000297.1:0-4562 GCA_964432145.1 uncultured Chloracidobacterium sp. | reverse complement strand
TACAGCTTTTCGGCCTCTGCGGGCACACCCTTGAACATAAAGATCAGTTCCAGATTGAGTCTCACGTTAACGTAACTGGGGTTGTTCCTGGCCAACTCCAAATACTCGTCAAATTTCGCTATCAACTGATCGCGATTCTTCAGATAGGAGAAGTCCATCTTTATGTTCGGCGGAAGCGGCGAAAGCAGATTCGCTCGCTCAAAGAGAACTACTCCATCATCGTAACGACGCACCTTGATATATGCCGTAGCTAGAGCCCTCATTATGTCAGGATCGTTGGGTTGAATGCGGTTCGCGAATTCAAGCGGTTCGATTGCCTCGGAAGGCGACTCGATCTCTAGCAGCGCATCCCCGAGCGAATATGCTAGAGCAGATGTTCGCGGAAGTTGTCGGTAGGCTATCAATAGATGTTTTAGGGCATTCTCCTTATCACCTAGGATCAAATAGGTTTCCCCAAGAATACTTGCCGCGTGACCTGAATTTGGATCAAGAGCCACCGCTCTGTTAACCGCCTCTATCGATTCTTCAAAATACCCTGTTGACTGCAGCTGTTGTCCGAGATTCAGATGGGCATAGATCAGTCTCGGTTCCAACTCGACAAAACGCCGCGCCGCCGTGATCGAATCATTCGGCCGATCCAGGTAATCATAAACTTGTGAAAGGCGAAGCTGGGTAAGACTTACCGACGGCCACCTAACGGCGATCTTTTCATAGACGCTCGCCGCCAGAAGGTACTCTCCATTTAGAAAATAACCATCGCCCAGCAACCCCATCGAAACGAGATCATCCTGTGATGCGCCAATGATCTCTATCGCCGCGGCGATCTGGTCCGTGATCAGATAAAGCCGGGCCAACTCATGCTTAAAGGCAAGTCGTGTCGGGGCGAGTCGGACCGCCTCACGGCACTCGTCTATCGCCTCGATTCGCTTCGAGGTATCAGCCAGGACCTGGCACAGCCCCATATGGGCCTCGGCGCTTCGAGGGTTCAGCTTCGTCGCCTTTTGAAACGCACTAACTGCTTCGTCGCTTTTGCGCAGCATTCCAAGGGAAATGCCGAGATAATAATGGACCTCGAATTTGTCCGGAGCGATAGTGGCAAGTTCAAGCAAAAGAGGCAATGCGAGTTCGGGCTTCCGCTCCCGCAGGAGCGAGAGTGCCCTCTCAGATTTGATCCGCACGTCCCCTTCTGCAGTCTGTATCGCGTTTGAGATCGCCAAGCCGTCCGCCGGCGCGGGCCATTTCTGCTCCAGCAAGTTTTTTGGTGGATTCCGGCGCGCGATCACGCGGGGCGGCGCCGGCTTCGGCGTTCCGGTCGGACGCGGGGAGGCGATCACTAACTTTGGCGGGCCCGGGGACGGAGTTGGCTCTGGTTTTTGAGCCGAAAGGTCGGTCACAATACCAACCATCAGAAATATGACCGAAGTCCCTATGATCGATGTATTTCTCATGAGAGTTTCTTTTCAATATCTACCAGGCAACACGGAAATGCAAGCACTTTTCGCTGGGCCAGGATCTGGGCCTTTGATCAAAGGGTCGGCGGATTCTTGTCGGCCCGCTGGTAAATGCGCGATCCGGGAATTCGCGTCACAAATTCCTTGGTGCCGGCCCACTCGTTTATCAGAAGGACGAAGTAGCTTATCTCTCCTGTTTCCAATCTTTTGGCCACTATATCCAAGACCGTAGACGGGTCGGCATCGTCGCGATTTTTGAAGCGCCCTTTGGGCCGAATCTCGATCATCAATATGCGATACGGCACCTCGGGAAAGTGCTTTACAACCTTATTGACAGCATAAATTGCGGTTACCTCGTCGAGGCCGGCCAGTTTACCGGGGATCGAATCGATGAATTCCTGCGACAGGTCGTGTTCTTTAAAATCATCGTCCGGCAGAACAGTCTGGCGTTCCTTCTGAGCCTGCTCGTATTCCTCTGCCTGTTCGTCGAGCGAGCTGGCATAACGCTTTGCCTCATCGAGCCGGCCTTTGCCGCGAAGGTAGTCAAACGCCAATTGGTCGGCCTCATACTTAAGGCTTTTGTCGAGAGCGACCGCCTTTTCAAGATGAGCAAGCCCGTCGTCATTCTCCTGAAAAAGGCTCGCAAGCCCGAGGTTTAACCAGGCTACCCCCTCGTCCGGAAATTTCTCGACCGCTTCTTCGATCATCGGGATCGCCGCCTTGAAGCCATCTTTTTCCGTGACCAACTTCGCCAATTCGCGAAGCTCCTCATGAGACAAGTTTCCCTTCGCCCGCATCTCCTCGAGTTCACCGATCCGTTTTTGCGCACCCTGAAAATGCTCGTACCTTTCCTTCCAGGTCTCGCCAGCCTGTTCGTCCCACTTGGCGTCAAAGCCGGCAGCGAGGCTCTCTGAGGCGGCTCCGAGAAAGACCGTCGCGGCGTCCGCCTCGACACTCGGCGGCAAGTCGGGCAGATCACCCGACGTCCAATACCCGATGAGGCGGAGCCTGTCGGCCAGCGACGGATGCGAGTCGTTATTATCGGTCGGCACGGCCACCGCCATAGACAGCGAGGCTGCCGCCTGTTCAGGTGCGACAAAGGCCAGAGAATTGATCATCCGCGTGAATATCCGCTCTGACGGCTTATCCGAGGCAATATTTTCCTCGTGAACCTTTAGCCAAAAATCGTCCTGCAGCCTCGCGCCTTTGGTTTCGATCGAAATGAGAGCCTCGCCGAGTGCCTGCCCACCCACGAGTCTCGCCGCTTCGCGATCGGCGTCCTTTTCGTGCTCGCGCATCAGCACGAACGAATAGGCCGTGAAATACGGAAAGAACCACTCGACAAACTTCTTGTAGAGAGCCGAGAACTTGTGTTCGTTCTCGTCCTGCGATTCAATAAGCCGTCCCCACGCCTCACGCATTTGATAGGCCCATTTGGCGAAGCCGCCGTGTTTGCCCGATATATGGCCGATCTCGTGAGCCAGCACCGCCTTGAACTGATCGGGCGACAGGGCCTTCATCAAAGGAAGGCCGAGCAGCAATATTACCTTTTGTCCGAAAATGCCGAATCGGGGCATCGTGGCGACCGCCGCGTTATATTCGTCGGTAACGAGCACCTTTGCGGGCCTTTTTGCCTTCAGCTCCTTGCACGTCCGGCCGACGAAATCGAAAAGCTCGGGCGCGTCGGAACGTTTCAGCTCGACGCCGACGGGGTCGGGCAGCTTCGCGGTGATGGCCTTTACAGCGGAACCGATAAAACCGAAATAGATCGCAAGGCCCGGTACGAGAACCCACCACAGCTTCGCTCCTACGAGAAGCAGCCGCCCGATCTGTTCGGGCGCCTGCCAAAGCAGGAATCCCACAGCAGGTATCGGCACAAAGAAAAGCAGGAGCAGCCCAAGAAAATACCCGTACCCAAGAGCGATGAGCAGAAGTATCTTTAGTTCGTACGCGCGGCGGTTATTTGCCGCGCTTATTTCGAGGTCCTGTATAAGTGAAACGTATTGATCGTATTTCATGGGAAAAATACGGCCGGTAAATGTTACTTTGTGCTTCGCATTTCGGCCAATGCTTTTTTGAACTTCTCGCTTTCGCGAAAGCCGGCAAAGGAGCTGTCGGTCTCGGGATTTGGAAATCGTTCGCCCTCGAGCATATTGGCCCTGTATTTGAAGGCCGGACGCAGCCATTTTATCGCGTTATCCTCGTCGCCAAGCTCGCCATAGCCGCATGCCATGTTGTAGTAAAAGAGCGGATATTCCGGCTCCTTGCTTATCCCGTATTCAAAGACCGCTTGCGACGATTTGATATCGCCGGTTATGCCGTACGACATTCCGAGATTATCGACGAGCGCGATCCAGAGCTTGCGTTCGAGCTTGCGTTCCTGCTTTTCGAGATCGAAGGCCCTTTGATAAGGCGGAATGGCCTTCTTATAATCACCGGCCATGTAATACCTGCTGCCCTCGGCCATGTATTCCAAAGACGATTTCTGCATCGCCGGGGCCGAAGGCTGTAAAACGTTACCCGCATTCGTGCTTGTCGGCCCACAGCCAAGCAAGATCACACAAAGCGCACATAGGAGGATCTGTTTCATAGTAGTTGAGAGAGAACAAAAGAGAGTTTTTCTACTTTATAGCATCAAATCGCTCTGAAATAAAGGCATTGCGTACCTGTCGCCGCGTATGGGATATCCAACATTCACACAAAATGCAGCGCGATCAGCGGCACCAGGTTAAAGACGATGATCAGCAGCTTGTAGATCCCCATGCCGGCGTAGTTCAGGGTGTCGTAAGTCTCGACCGAAAGCTTGAACCAGCGGCTGTGCAGGCGATAGATCCAGTCGTGGGCGAATGTAAAAACGCCAAACCAGATGAGCAGCATCGCGTAATTGATCACCGTACACCAAATTAGTATATGCAGTGCGTCGTGCATGTTAACAGAACCTCCTGCGAATCGGCTTGAGCCCTATTTCGCTCCGAACTCGGCAAGGTACCGTAGATTCACCTGCGACGTATCGTACACTATGCACTCGTGATTGAGCACGCCGCCGCGGCCGGGCTCGACCCAGGTCGTGTTCGTTCCGCGAACGGGATACGTTCGTGGGGAGTTTCCTGA
>CAYSMU010000296.1:0-4569 GCA_964432145.1 uncultured Chloracidobacterium sp. | reverse complement strand
AATGGATGCCCAATTCACAACCTTTCGATATAACAAGTGATCGTCGGTATATCGATCTGTCTGGCCCCGCCCATATTGCAGCGGGGCCATTTTGTTTCCGGTTAGGCGATATATTCGCAGACGTCAGTTATCCCCGTATTGCCTCCGCAGAAAATAAGCACTACATGTGAATCGGCCGTGAAGTTGCTATTCAGTCGTTCGGCCGCTGCGAGGGTGCAAGAGGCAGCCGGCTCCGTGATCACTTTCAGCCTTTCAGCAATGAATAATAGAGCGTCGACGGCTTCGGCATCGGAGACGACAGTCACGGATTCGAACAACTGCCTGATCAGATCCAGCGTCGATTCGGTCACATAGGGCGCCCCAAGTGTTTTTGCGATCGACGTGATCGCGGGCAATGTCACCGGGTGACCTGCGGCCAATGCCTGAGACATCGCGTCGGCACCTATCGTTTCCACGCCCCAGGCGCGAACGTCAGGCTTTACCGCTTTCATCGCGAACGCAACGCCTCCGGCCATTCCTCCTCCTCCGATGCTGGCGAAGACATCGGTTACATTTGGAACGTCTTCAACTATCTCTAGCCCCAGAGTTCCCTGCCCGGCGATGATCTCCGGGTCGTCGAAGGGATGAACGAACACACGGCCCCCGGCCCGATACTCATCCACCTTCGCAAATGCGTCGGCGATCGACGGCTGCAGGTCGACGCTTGCTCCATAGCCGCGCGTCGCATTTAGATAGTGCACCGGCGTGTTCGCGGGCATCGCTATCACGGCGTCGATGCCCAGCGTCCGGGCCGCAAACGCGACAGCCTGGGCGTGATTACCGCCGCTGACGGCAACAACGCCCCTTGCGCGTTCATCCTCGGAAAGCTGCAGCAGCTTGTTAAAGGCTCCGCGGGGCTTAAACGAGCCCGTCCGCTGAAACAGCTCGTATTTTACATAGACATTGGTCCCCAGCCGCTCGCTCAGGCTGCGGCTGTACTCCAGCGGGGTGCGCTTTACGTACGGTTTGACGCGTTCTGCCGCCTGGCGGATATCATCCAGATTCATATACGTAAGTCCTGACTGATTGATGAACTACCGGGATGCCAAGTAAAATAAATTCAATGACAGAACCCGAATTAATGACCGAGGCCGACATACACGCCTTCGGTGTCGAGATCGTTTGCAAACAGCTTGAACAAGCCGACTGGATCATCGAGTCGGCCGATGTCTTCGCCGACCGGCTTACACATCCTCAGATCGTTGCTTATAAAGACGGTGATCCCGGCTTCTTCGTCGTGCGGACGGCGATGTTCCCCGACCGCGGACGCATCGAAGGCGAAGAAGCGTTCCAAACGCTTGTTCGCCATGCCCGAAACCACGGAGCGTCGTGCTACTTTGCGAGCGTCAGCATCGCAAATTCCGAAGGCAAGACCGAGGAGGAAATGGGCGTTCCCGTTAAGGGCGTTGCCTACAACGTCGCCTTCGACGGCCTCGTCAAGATGGACCTGCCGGACGGATCTGCCTAAGCCAGCCGGTCGCCGACTAGCTTGCAGCCCCGCCTTTGCCAAATAATAATCTGACCAGGATGAGCAGGATCACCGCTCCGACAATGGACATTATCCAGCCTGCGGCGTAGTTCTCGCCCGCCCAGAGCGAGCGAGCGATAAATCCGCCGACAAACGCGCCGCCGATACCGAGCGCTGCGGTCAGGATCCATCCCATTATGCCGGCGGGAAGAGCTTCTTTTCCCGGCATGATCAATCTGGCGATGAGCCCGACAATGAGTCCGCCTATGAGTTGTCCTATCATTTTGTTTCTCCTTTTTTTCTATTTGGCACGGATATTACTACCATTCAAGTCGATCCTGCCACTTCTTCAATTTCGTGTCCGTATATGAACATACGGCGGGCGAACACTTGATGTTCGTTATTTCGCGTTCTTGCCCGCCGCGGGAAGCAGTTTGATATATGCGAACTCCGCCGGCACCTCGCGAGCGGTATTACATGCTATCAGGCCGGCAAGGACCGCCTCGGGATAATCGGTCACCACTTCGCCGACCTCACGCCATTCCGACTCCTCGTCGAGACGCCAATACGCCGTAAACACCGGACCGACACGCACCATCTTTAACTCGACTTCCCCGGCCTCGGTCGGCAGGTCGTTCGGCGTTATCAAAGGAGTGTGTTCGCCGTTCTTGTTTACGTCAAGGCGAATGCCCTCGCCGCCGCCGCCGATGCCGCCATAGGCTCGTTCGAAACGAATATAGTTATTGTCGTCCCGATAGATCAAGAGCCCCGCTCCCTGATAATTCTCTTTTGGCAGGAATTTAAGGCGCGTCTCGATCTGAAAATCGCCGCCGATATGTTTAACGTAACGCGGGGCGGTGCGATTATCGCCGAACAGGTCCTTTCCCTGCGGTATTCGGATCCGCAGAACGCCCTTTTTGACATCCTTGGGCGTCGGATTCAGCTTTTCGTCCGGATCGATCCACTGCCAGCCAACCGGCCAGTCTTTCGAATAAGTCGAGAAACTGACATTCACAGGACGATCGACCTTAACCGCATCGGGCGGGACCGGCGTCGATACCGGGGTCGGCGTCGACTTTTTCGCGACCGGCGGCGACCCGCACCCGCCGATCAGGATCGCCGCGACCGTCAGGCCGATAACCCGGCGAATCTGCACCTTGCACCTGGAATTTTGCATCTTGAAATTTGAGTTCTGCATAAGACCTAAGCCTGCCTGATCCACTTTAAGATCTCCGGGATCGTAGCCCGCTTTCCGTACATCAGCATCCCGACGCGGTAGACCCGCGACGCCAGCCACACCAGGCCTGCGATGGCCAGGCAATTCAGAAACACGGACAGCGCGATCTGCCAAAATGGCGGCATCTCGGCAAGTATTCGCACCGGCATCGTCAGCGGGGCAAAAAGCGGGGCGATCGACACCCAGAAAGACAGGTCCGAATTCGGATCGCGGATCACCGCGAAGCAGAAATAGAAACCTATCAGCATCAGCATTATAGGAGGAAAGGCAAATTGTCCGCCCTCCTGAACGGTCGTCACGACCGAGCCGATAAGCGCAAAGATCGAGGCATACATAAAATACCCGACCACAAAATACGTCAGGAAATAAAAGATCATCAGCGGCGAAATGCTCGGCAGCGAGCCGAGCACCTGGCCCGCATCACCCTGTGTCGCGAGGAACGCCAGCATCGCCGCGAGTGAGCCGACCCAAATGCCAAGCTGCGTGAGGCCCGCGAGGCCGACGCCGACGAGCTTGCCCAACATCAGCTCGAACGGCCGTGCCGACGAGAACAGGATCTCGGCAATGCGTGTCTCTTTCTCCTCGACGACAGCTCCCATGATGACCTGCCCATAGATCGTTAAGGTGATGTAGATCATCATTCCGATCACGAGGGAGGCGATAAAAAGCATCTCGCTGTCTTTTTCCTCGCCCTTTTCGTTAATGGATTTCGACTCAAACGCAATATTCCGGCTTATGTCCTTAAGGGTCGATTCGTTAATATTCGCGTCGGAGAGCCGCTGCGAACGAACTGCCTCGTTCAGGGCGTCTTTGAGCGTTTCGTTGGCGACGAAATCGCCGGCCTTTCGCGAGCGAAACTCGAAGGCCGAGCCCTTGGCGTCAATATCGGCCGGAACGATCAGGTATGCGTCTATCTCATCGGCGGCGGCCTTTGCGTTTAGTTCCTGGCGGATCTGCTCGGGCGTTTTGCCGCCGGTGACGTAATCGACAAAGATAAAACCTGCCGCAAGCTGGTCGGCGCCGCGTTTCATCTTTTCTTCCTGAGAGGGATTGAGGTCGCCCATCTGATCTTTCGCCGCCTGGCGTGCTCGGGCCTCGATCTTTTCCGGGGAAAGGTTCGCCCTAAGCCGCGGCGAGATCTTGTTCGCCGGATCGACGATGACGATCCGTGTCGCCTCGCCTTTGAGAGAGAAGATGATCGCCGGAACAACCGCGAATCCAAGCCCAAGGAGCGGAAACAGCAGCGTCCCCAGCAGAAACGTCCATTTGTAGACGATCTTTTTGTACTCGTGTTTTACAACCGCAAGAAACTTACGCATATGAAAAGTGATATATGAGATATGATAGCCGGATTTTACCTTCGCGACTTAGCGCACAAACTCCTTCTGGCTCGCCGACAGAAACTGGCACAATTTCAGTATCCGAAGTGCAAATGCATAAGACCTTTCTTTTAAGATGTTTGGTTTCATGATATTTCCGTCTCCTTCTCATTTGTTACCTGTCACATCTCACATATCAAATCTCAAATCGTTCCCGACCTGCTCAATGAAGATATCGTTCAGCGTCGGCTCGACCTGTTCGAACTTTGTGATCGTTGCGCCTGCGTCTATCAATCTTTTCAACAACATCTGCGAATCGGTACCGTCTGCAAGTTCGATCTCTGTTTCATCCGCGTGAGCGATCGTCCGTGCCACAAGCGAGCGGTCCGCGAGGACCGCTTCGCCGCCGGTCAGTCGCAGGCCGATGCGGTTGTGTCCGTAACTTTCTTTTATTTCGCGCAGGCTGCCGCCGATTACCTTCTTTGACTTGTTTATCAGGATAATGT